>JAVBQI010000148.1:0-3670 GCA_031549145.1 Thermoguttaceae bacterium
CGCCAAAAACCGCTTCCTTACGGGCGCGGTTCTGAACGAAATCGTTCAAATTTAATCTGGAACTCAGTTAATTCCGAAGCGTCAGCGCCCGGATATCCAATACTGAAACGCGAGGGCTAACCCGGCGCTGACGCTTCGGGCTGCTGTTTGCGGCGTTCGCTTTTTCCGCGAGGATCAGTCTATTTTTGACCGCCTCTTGCGGGATCGTAAGAGCAAAAAACGGATCACATAGTAATCGTAAAGGGCGTGGGCGATGATCGGGGCGAGGAGGTTGCCCGTCGCGAGAAATAAGAGGCTGAAATAAAGGCCCATGAAAAACGTGAGCACCGCATAGGTGTTCGTGATCCAATGAGCGAGCCCGAAAATCAGGGCCGAAACCAAAACCCCGACCACGATTCCGGTTGTCCCGCCGATCCAGGTTCCCAGCCCGTCTTGCAGAAGTCCTCGGAAAAACATCTCTTCGCCCAGACCGGCGAGCGTGCAGATCAGCACGATTTGCAAAAAGGAACACCGCCGGAAAAAAAAGTGAACGAAGGTCTTGACCAGCCGGCGAATTTTCCGAAACGGCGCGATCGGAAGCCGGTCGAGAACGACGTAAAGGCTTAAAAGCGGTATGGTTGCGCCCACTCCCCACACAACGGGGTACAGGTTCCATTCAATCGTTCGGATCGGCGAAAAATCGAAAAACCAACCGGCGAGAAGGCTGAAAAACGCAAGTCCGCCCTCGATGTAAATCGCGGAAAGAATCGCATACTGTTCCCCGGAACCTCCAATGGGGAAAGGATTGCTCCATTTTTCTTTCATTTTCAATAAACCAACTGTCTTGCATGTCGTTGCGGCGTGTTCTGCTTGTCTGCAAACCGCATCGTATCCGAAGATCGCACCTCTGGGAAGCCGACTTTTCGAAAAACCGACCTCCGATCGAACGCTTTCGCCTATAATTTCGCCAACGTCGATTATCTTGCAACACTTCAATCTTCAGAATATCAAAGGAGAAAATGGTATGTCGATTCTCGTAACTCATCCGGCACCGGAATTCAAGGCCCAGGCGGTTATGCCCAACGGAACGATCAAGGAAGTCGCCCTCAAGGATTACAAGGGCAAGTACGTCGTTCTGTTTTTCTATCCGCTCGATTTTACGTTCGTTTGTCCGACGGAAATCATCGCGTTTTCGGAAGCGGCCGGAGAGTTTGAAAAGCTTGGCGTTCAATTACTCGGCTGCTCGGTCGACAGCGAATACTCGCACCTGGCCTGGGTTAGCACCCCGCGAAAAGAAGGAGGGTTGGGCGGCATCAAGTTCCCGCTGCTTTCGGACCTCGACAAATCGATTGCCTCGGCCTACGGCATTTTGTTGCCCGCCGGGGTTGCGCTGCGAGGGCTGTTCTTGATCGATACGAAAGGGGTCGTCCGGCACCAGGTCGTCAACGATCTGCCGCTGGGCCGCAACGTCCAGGAAGCCCTTCGCATGGTTCAAGCGCTCCAGTTTTTCGAAAAGAACGGCGAGGTCTGCCCGGCGAACTGGCACGAAGGGGAAGCGACGATCAAAGCCGATCCCAAAGGCTCCAAAGAATTTTTCAGCTCGCAGTATAAATGAGGCTTTAGGCTTCGCTCCTCGGCCTGTAAGGCCGACGCGTTTCAGCCCAGGGCAAAGCCGAAGGCGCCGCCCTGGGTCGCGACTGCCCCTAAAACCCATCGGCCTGTAAGGCCGAAGCAAAACAATCGCTACGACAACAATCGTCGCCCGTCCCGTTGCAGGAGGGGCGAATGTCGTTGCCGCGAAACCCTCACATTGCATTTGACGAACGGCATTGTTGAGCGTGATTGCCGCTCCCTTGCGGCGGCCTTACAGGCCGCAGGTTGTCGAGCCGTACCCGTCGCTTCGCTTTGCCCTGGGCTGTTACGCACCGGCCTTACAGGCCGAGGAATGAGTTCCAACAGAACAGTTACGGGCGCGGCTCTGAACGAAATTTTCAATATTACCGATCGAATTTCAAACGCAGCGTCTCGATCTGTTCCCCGCAACGGTTCGAGACCTCGTTCACATCCCAACGGTCGTCCGGCTTCGCGTACAGTTCGAGGCGGCGACCGTTTTTCGTTTCCTTCAGGAACCATTCGGCGGTGATCATCGCCCGGCTCCCTTCAGAATCGGCGATCAACAGTTCTTGACGCAGCGATTCCGTTTCGCCGGAAATCAACGGCAACAAATTCCTGCCGGCCAAGTCCGAACACTTCTCCTGATCCGGCGAAGGGACCGGGTCCGACCCGAGCAAATAATGCCAAAACGTCGCATACAGGTCGTTCGGCTGGGTGAGGGCCGGGCGCCGTTCCATTTTCGCGAAACCGTCCGGAAACCGCAGAAACAACGGCAGATGCACGTTTTCCGACCACAAACGCGAAATGCTCTTATCGGAATCGGATAACCCGATCACCCGGTGTTCCCCCATCGGATACCCTTGCGCCGAGGTCAACGCGAACAAGGTCCGCTTTCCCAGCTCGCCCTCCCGCAACGTTTGAAGAAACCCGCCGAGCAGTTCGTCGAAAAACGTGATCCCGCCCGAATAGGCTTCGACCACGCTCCGCAGCACATCCGGATCAGGCTCGGTCTCGGCCGACCGCTCATCGACAAACGGCGGCTCCGTTCCCGCGTACGGCGGGGGATCCTCGTCTTCGACGTACTCTTCGCGGCAGGAGAGCGGAAAATCCCACGCCCCAGCAAAGCCTTTCCAATGACACCAAAGAAAAAACGGCTCTTTGTCCGGATCGGGAATCTCAGCCAGTTTTTCAAAAACAGCGGTCAACAGCCGAAAAAAACCGGTTTCTTCCGGCGAATCCGTAACCTGAGGAGAGTTTGCGGCATCAATGAGACAGACCTCGGCAAAGCCGTCGGCCCAAACCGTATCGGCGATGGTCGGCTCATCGGTCAGCAAAATCGTCCGGTATCCCTCTTTCGTCAGCCGCTCGGGAAGGTTGTTTTCGTCCGCCCCTTCGTTTTCGTCGTCCGCCCCAGGGTGTCGGCCGAACCAAAATTCCCGATATGTACTGGCAAGATCGGTCGAATTGAGGTAGTATCGATCAAAGAGAACCGATTCGCAGGCCAAGCGGTCGCAGTTCGGGCTCAGGATGCCGGCGTTGCCGTAGGCTCCGAGAAATCCGGAATGCAGGCCGTCGACGACGAAACAGACGGCGCTGCGCCGCGGCTCGGAATTCGGTTGATCGGGCATGTCGTCTATTTTCGAGAGAATCGGGATTATGACCTGTGCAAAAATTTTACTCACGTTCGAGGGTGAGTTCCTCAAATAACGAATAAATTCCGTCACCCCCGCGCAGGCGGGGGTCCAGAGGGAAACCGTAATCTCTGGATCCCCGCCTGCGCGGGGATGACGGAAAGTAAGATCAAAAATTTTAGCGCAGCGCGTTACTAAAAAACGTCAAACAACACACTATGTTTACCCTTTGGTTTCGAACCTGGCAACTGGGTGTCAAGAGTTTATTTTTGCACCCGATGCGCTCGCTTTTGACGGTGCTCGGCATTTTTATCGGCGTCGCGAGCGTGATTTGGCTCCTCGCGATCGGCGAGGGGATCAGTAAAAAAGCGCAAGAGCAGATCGAAAGTCTCGGGGCGGACAACATCATCGTCCGGACGATCAAGCCGTCCAACCCGCCGACGACC
>JAVBQI010000138.1:0-29865 GCA_031549145.1 Thermoguttaceae bacterium
GAGTTCCGAGGCTTCGCGGAAACGCAGTTCGAGAATGTCGTAAGCATCGTTTTCCCCGTTGACATGCGGTTCGAAACCGATGTTGCGAATCTTGCCCAAGGGAATCGCGTTCTTTTTGACGTAAATATCGAGGGCGGCGGCATCGCAACGCTTCGTGCCGACGATCACCCAGGGGAGAATCCGGCCGCCGATTTTTTTCGGCGGGCCGAGGTAATAGGGGACCAACACTTTGTTCGTCCAGTTGACATTCGCTTCGGGGGCGAGTTCGCCGAGCATTTGAAAAAGGGCTTCCAAAAGCGCAACGTCCCATTCCCGTCGGTTGCCGCCGATCAACCCTTTCGGGAGAAGATGCCATTTTTCTTTCAGAATTTTCCAGGGCATCAAATCGTCCGGCTTCTTTTTCGCCTTGTCCGTAAATTTTTCGAACCCGGCGATCGCCTGGTCCAAAAAATTCCAGAATTCCTCGCGGTCGATTTCGGCGTAGGAATGCACCTTCAATTCGACTTCTTGCCAAGGTCCGGTCGGTTGCTGCACCCGGACGCGCGGCTCGGTTCCGTAAAGCGGGATGTCGTCCAGTTCGTTGAGCGGCCGCAGTTGCAACCGCTGCACCAGTTCGTCGCGTCGGAACGTGTTTTTCGCGGTTCGGAATTTCATTTTCAGCAACCATTCTTCTCCTGTAATCGCGTGAAAGAACCAGCCGAGCGATTTTTTGTCCGCCGCAATCTCGACGACGCTCCGGCTGTTCCAATTCGTTTCCGCGAAGCAATCGGAATCCTGGATCCGATCGATGATGTCCGCGAGAATCCGGCCGTCCCAGCGGCAGGCGAGCCCGCCGCGCGAAAGTCGCTCTTTGGTATGCCAATTCCGACCGTTGGCCTCCCACGGCATTTTTGCCTCTTCCGTAGGGAGTGGGAAGTGGGAAGTGGGAAGTGGGGAGTTTTCGTCTGGCTGGGCTTTCGGTTCCTCGCCGGGGACGTACGGCTTTCGCTCTTCGTAATTTCCGAGTGCAAGCACAGGGGCAAGAGCCTGCCCCGTGTAAGAAACCCAGTTTCCTGCTCTCCTCATCTTACTTCCCACTTCCCACTTCTCACTTCTCACTTCCGACTTCCTGCTTCTCACTTCCTGCTTCCCACTTCCCACTAATTCCTCCGGCGTTCCGGCGAAGACCAAATGTCCTCCCTCAAGTCCGGCTTCGGGCCCGAGATCGACGATCCAATCGGCCGATTTGATCATTTCGAGGTTGTGTTCGATCACGACGACGGTGTTGCCGAGATCGACCAGCCGTTGGATCACGCCGAGCAATTTGGCCAAATCCTCGAAATGCAGCCCGGTCGTCGGCTCATCAAGCAGGTAAAGCGTCCGGCCCGTGTCCGGCCGAGCCAGTTCGGCGGCCAACTTGACCCGTTGGGCCTCGCCGCCGGAGAGCGTCGGAGCCGATTGCCCGAGCGAAAGGTAATCGAGCCCGACATCGCAAAGCGTTTGCAGGACCCGGCGAATGCCCGGGACGTTCGCGAAGAGCCGTAGGGCTTCGGCGCAGGACATTTCGAGGACGTCGCTGATCGAAAAACCGTGAAACTTGACTTCGAGGGTTTGACGGTCGTACCGCTTGCCGTTGCAGGAATCGCAGGTGATCCAAACGTCGGGCAAAAAGTGCATTTCGATCTTGAGTTGGCCGTTCCCTTCGCATTTTTCGCAGCGCCCGCCCGGGACGTTGAAACTGAAGCGGCGGGGGGAATAACCGCGAACCCGGGCCTCGGGCAGCCGCGCGAAGAGTTCGCGGATCAGCTCGAAGACCCCGGTGTAGTTCGCCGGGTTCGAGCTGGGCGTCTGTCCGAGCGGCTGTTGGTCGACCCGGATCACCTTGTTGATCGACTCGACCCCTTCGATCGAATCGTGAGCCCCGGGCGTAAGCAAAGCCCGGTGCAGCGTTTTCGCGAGCGATTTGTACAGAACGTCTTCGACGAGCGAACTTTTGCCCGAACCGCTTACCCCGGTTACACAGGTGTAAGCGGCGAGGGGGATCGGCACGTCGATCGACTTGAGGTTATTTTGCCGGGCGCCGCGAACGACCAGCCAACCGGCCTCCCAAGGGAGCGATTGAACGGGGGCGGCGGTTGAGCCAACGGTTTTTCGGGCGGTTTTTTTCGGCATACGGCGAAACGACGACACGACCGACGATTCTCCCGCAGAGAGAGGATCGTCCAACAGAGAAGAAAGGAAAATTATACCAAAAACGTCGATTGCGAACATGAGGCCCGGTAAGATCGCCGGGGAAAGGGGGACGCGCAATTTGGCAGGAGCGTTATCGGGCGGCTTTCCTGTCGCGCAGCCCCTTTTGCGCGCAACCGGCGTGCCAACACGAGCCGGGACCTGCGGTCCCGGGCTGTCTCCGTCTCCAATTGAGACGTTGTTTGCTATGAACGTGCCCGGGACCGCAGGTCCCGGCTCGTTATGCAGCTCACTAACGATCCGAGTGCATGGGGAACATCGAGGTGTTGTCGGCGACCTCGAACATCGCCCGCAACGGGTTGCACGCTTTCGAACCGGCCCCGCCGTGCGGGTAAAAAACGAGCGAGAACGAGATGCCCCAGTCTTCCCGTCGGTCCGGAACGGTCGGGCTGATGTCCTTATCACCCCGGGCGATCATGTAGGCGAAATCGGCCCGCAACGAAAACTTCTCGTGCAACGGCTGTTCCAACGAGGCACCCAAAATCGCCTCCCCTTTGCCGCTGACACCGGCATTGAAACCGGCATAAGAACCGCAGAAGAACGGCGTTTCCAGGAACACGAGGTATTGGTCGACCGCCCGGATTTTATAGAGTTCGTTTTCAAACGGGTCGGAATCGTTCGTGCCGAACGCCCCGCGAAAACCGAATGTGCAACCGTAATTCGTCCGGTACGAAACTTCCGTTCGGACTTGCCCGAATTGGACCTTTTTATCGTACTCGCTGCCGTCGTATTTGCTGTCGCTCATCCAATCGTAAACCGCCCCGAATTGCAACGGAGTGCAACGCGAGCGTTTGAACAAACCGATCGTGATAAACGATTGCCCTTTGCCGGTGCTGCTCCAATCCGGGTCGGAAAATGCCGGATGGTAACCGTCGATCGTCCGCTGGATCGCCCGAACTCCGAATTGGGCCGAGATGCCGAGTCGCGGGGAAATCCGGCCCGCCCAGTTGACGCCTTCCTGAATGCCGAAACTCCGCTCATCGACCGGATCGTAACGGTTGCCGAAACCGTTCCCGCCAACAAACAGCGTCATATTATCGAACAACCAGCCGTAAGGCCGTTCCGGGCAACAGCCGAAACGCTGGTACCCGAGAAAATCGGTGCCGCCGAGCGATCCGAGTTGCAAGAACGGAGCTTGAGGGTCTTCGATAAAGAGATTTCCAAAATTGCCGAAATTGCCGAACTCCGAGCCGCAATCGTAACCGTCGGCGAAGTTGATCGGCGGGCCGATCGTGCAGGGCGCATCACACAAACCGGTTGTCCGTCTCGGCCGGGAAACGGCCTGCGGCGAAACCGAGATTCTCATGTCGCCGTAATCTTCACTCTCGTCAATCGTGTCCGATCCTCCGGGATAGACATAATCCGGTTCTTCGAGATACTCAATACCACCTTCTTCGCTCGAAAGCGTCGCGTCGTCTTCCGTTTCAACCGGCTGCGGTCGGGAGGGAACGTAACTCGGCGGAGGCGTAAGCTGTCGCGTGGGTTTTGGAGAAGTCGTTGAAGGAACCGTCGTTTTCGATTCCCTTTCAACCGGCGGTTGGAGGGGGCGGGTCTGCTGCGAGCTCGAAGACGACGGCGTTTGTCGAACGGACGGTTCCGGCTCCGAACTCGATTGCCAATCCGGTTCTGTTTCGACGACCGGGGCCGGAGCGGGTTGACGCTGCTGCGGCTGGGTTTGCTGCGATTGCTGCGGCGACTGTTGCTGCTGCGTTTGACGGGGTTGCTGAGTTTGTCGAGGCTGTCCCGACGTCTGCGGCTGTTTCGTCCCTTTCGGCTGTTCCGATTCGTCGGTTTTTTTCGGGCCTAAATCTTGCAGATCGGGGTCGTTCCGAATCGCTTCCTCAAGTTCGGAATAATCTCCCTTCCCGGGATCAAGCCGATCCAAATCCGGCTCATCTTCAAGAATGAATCGCGAATCGTCGCGGGACGGCGGAACGGATGTCGGGGCGGACGACCTCGGCCGTTGCGAAGTCGCCGGGACGGGCAAACCCGACCTGGGAGTGCTCCGGGGAAGCGTTGTTTGAGAGGGTACGCTTTGCGACGGGGCGCCTTGTGTTGGTACGCCTTGCCGAGGGGCAGTCCCTTCGTCGGTCGTCGTTTGAACAGCACCGGTCGCGAATGGGTCTTCGATCAACTCCGTCGTACCCGGGTCCCCCGGCGGCAGCAATTCGTCGATCGGTTGGGAACCCGAAGTCGTGTCGGGATCGTAAGGGCCGGCTTCGAGAGGAAGTTCGCCGATGGGCGCAAACTCATCTTGTAACGTGAGCGTGGTTTGAGGACGTTGGGTTTCGGCCTGAGCCAACAGAATCGAGCGGTCTTTCGGTTCGGAGCGGAAAGAGTAAGGAACTTTTCGAAAGACGGCTTTTTTGGGCAACTCTTGCGACTCGACTGCCTGATCAAAGGGAATCGTATTGACAGGAGTCCGTTTTTGGGCCAAGGCGGAGGGAGCGTCAACCGAAACGACCCCGGCAAATCCGAGAGTCATTAAAAAAAACAGCAGATGTTTTTTAGCCAATCTTTTCATTTTTCCTGCCTTCGCGATTCCGACCCGGGCAAAATCGAATTGCAATTTCCGATTGTTGACGACGTTGCTATCGATTCCCGAAAAATCACCGTTTTGGTTATAAATCAAGAAATCGGACTATCTTTCAACTTGTTTTATCGGATCGTTAAAGTCGATTCTTTCGGAAAAATTTAAAAAATAGGAAAAGTTGGTGTATTTTATCTATTTTATCGTCGGCGATTCATTATATATGCGTGCAATGCCCGCTGAATTGAAAAAGGGGGGCCAAGAATAACAGCCGGAAAGAAGCGCAGCGCATTGACGGTGTGTTGAGATTGAACGCCAACACACAGTCAATACGCCGAATACGGCTCCTTTCCGGCTTCTGTTCGAAACAATGCGTTTTCAATAATCGAGCGGAACGGCCTCTAGAAATTCCGGAGGGTTCGGAACCAGCCGACGGGAGATGTTTTCCAACAAGCGATCCAAGCCGATCGAATCTTTGGCGCTGACGGCCAACGTATTGTCCAAAGCTCGCAACTTCTCTTGAACTTCGGGCAAATCGCATTTGCTGAAAACGGTCAATGTTCGTTCGGAAGAATGCGGCAACACCGTTTCCCCTGTTGCGGCAGAGAGGTCGATGATCCGCAACACCAGATCCGCGAAGCGGATCGCCTCGACGCCGCGGTCGATCCCTTCCCGTTCGATCGGGTGGTCCGTCTCGCGAACCCCGGCCGTGTCAAGAAATCGGACCGGCCAACCGTCGAGGGCGGTTTCGGCGGCGACGACATCCCGTGTCGTTCCGGGCGAGGCATCGACGATCGTTCGGCCGAAACCGAGAATCGCGTTGAGCAGCGAACTTTTTCCCGCATTGCTCGGCCCGGAAAGCACGACGCGAAACGGTTCGACCAAATACCGGCCGAGCCGCCGGTTTTCTTCGAGCCGCGCCCAATGTTTTTTCGCTTCCGGCTCGGGCAGGGAACGGATCGCCTGCAACTCCCGCTCCAAGGCTCCGTTGCATTGATCGAGCAGAATTTTCGCGGTCCGTTCGGTTTTCGCGAACGGCAGCATCGCGAATGCCTTCTGTTTTGAACGGCAACGTTCTTCAACGCCGTCGCGTAAGAGCCAATCTTTCCAGGAAAGGACGACCGCGCCCGCTTCGACGAAAACCGCCTCAATTCGGGACAAAACAGCTTCCGAACCGTGCGTGTGCAGTTCGATCCGGTTCGAATCGAGAAGATGGGCGACAACCTCTTCCGCGAGCGAGGTGTCCCCAAGTCGAAAACGCCCGAACACCGGCTTGTTCGGAACCAAGGCTCCTCCGGAAAACCGCGACCGGACCATTGCAAGAGCGCCGTCCCCGGCCAGAAGCAGCGTCGCGACGGCGCTGCGGCCCGGCGGGGTCAATCGAACGACAACGGTTGAATGAGAATGCGACATGCGAGACGACGTAAAAACGCGGAGTACCGATTAAGACGCGGAGTACCGGTTAAATCAACCGATGATCATTTCCTCGAATTCTTTCGGCACGTTCGCGGAAAGATTTTCGTAGCCGCTCTTCGTTACAAGGATGTCGTCTTCGATCCGGACACCGCCCCAACCGGGCAGGTAAATGCCGGGCTCGACGGTCAACACCATCCCCGGTTGCAACACCGCTTTGTTGCCTTGGGAAAGGCGAATATTTTCATGCACCTGCAGTCCGATGCCGTGTCCGAGTCCGTGGGAGAACGCCTTGCCGAACCCGGCATCTTCGATGATCGAGCGGGCGATGCGGTCGATGTTTCCGGAAATTTCCTCCGGCCGGATCGCTTCGATCGCCTTCTTCTGGGCCTTGAGAACGGTCGCGTAAACCTTGCGAAGCTTCGGGGACGGCTTTTTCGTAATCCAGGTTCTCGTCAAATCGGAAATATACCCCTCGCACTTCGCTCCCCAATCGATCAAAAGCAATTCCGATTCGCGAACCGCTTTCGAAGTCGGCACGGCATGGGGCAACGCCGCCCGTTCGCCGACGGCGAGAATCGAGGGAAAGCTCTTATCGTCCGCGCCGAACTTTCGCATCGCGTATTCCAGTTCGTTGCGAAGCTCGATTTCCGTCTGATCTTCCTGCAAGGAGCAGCGGAGTAAATCAAGCCCCCGATGCGCACAGCGAATCGCGGTCCTGATTCTCTCGATTTCCCGCTTGTCTTTGATCATGCGGAGGTCTTCGACCCGGCCGCAGGTCGGAGCGACGTCCCATTTCGGCAGTTTCTCGGCCAATTTGTCTCGCTGGGCGACCGTAATCGAATCCGCTTCGACGCCGATCCGAAGTGAGGCCCCGCGAAATCCGCCGACGATTTTCGCGACGGCATCGAATAGCGAAAGGCTGCCCGGCCGGATCAAAGATTCCAAACCGGGACATTCTTCCTCGATCTGGGTCCGGTATCGCCCGTCGCTGATGATCAGGTCCCCTTGCGGATGCACGAGCAGAAAACTGTCGTCCCCGGAAAACCCGCTCAGGTAACTCACATTGGTAAAGTTCGTGATCAACAGCGCGGTCATTCCCTCGGCTTTCAGCCGCTGCCGCAGTTTGTCCCGACGTGCTAAGTAGTATGACATTTTTCGGTGTCCGATCGGTTGGAGTTTCCGTCGTTGATTGAAACGCTCGATTTTCGACGAAAGGGTTAAGGTTGTTTTGACGTTCCCTACAACCTACCAAAAAAATCGGTGCCCTCAAAGAGGACGGTTTGAGAAACGCGAGGATTGCAGTGTCGGGATAATTTCCGTCACCCCCGCGCAGGCGGGGGTCCAGAGGTAAACCGTAATCTCTGGATCCCCGCCTGCGCGGGGATGACGGAATTTTAGTTCACTTTTAAATCCAAAACTCAGTGGTTTTCCGGCAATTGCCTTGCGAGCGAACTTTACTGTTGTGAGCGACACGGTATACTTACGGTTTCTCAGATTTTGATTGCCCAACGAAAGCTCTCCTATGTTCGCCGAACCTCCCCCGACTCAATACGATCTCCGTTTCTCCCTTTTCGGGCTGCCGGTCCGGGTACACCCGCTGTTTTGGATCATTATCGCTTTTTTCGGGATGCCCGGCGACATTCAAGACATGTCATTTTGGTTGCAGCAGATTCTGTGTTGGATCGCAGCGGCCTTCGTCGGCATCCTGGTTCACGAACTCGGACACGCACTGCTCCTTTCGAGGGTCTTCGGGGCGCGAACCTGGATCGTGCTTTACGGCATGGGAGGGCTCGCCTGTCATGATCGTTATTATCGCCGCCGGGTTCCGGGCACACTGGGCGAAATCGGCATCTCGGCGGCCGGGCCACTGGCCGGTTTCGCACTGATCGTCGTCGTCTCGGGTATACTGTTGCTTTGCGGCCTCAACATTATTCCCCGCCTCGACTGGTTTGCCAATGTCGTTCCGATTCCAAGTCTCATGATCGAGCCCGCCGAGTTTTTCAAAACCTTTTCCGTGCTCCCTCGTCAGGTTCTGATTCTGTTTTACCTCTTTCTCGCCGATCTGTTCTTTATTTCGATCTTTTGGGGGCTGCTGAATCTTTTGCCGATTTATCCGCTCGACGGCGGCCAGATTTCCCGGGAACTTTTTCTGGTGTTCAACCGACGCAGCGGGATCGTCAATTCGCTGCGGCTCTCGGTGATCGTCGGCGGAGCGTTCGCCGCCGTCGGGCTCATGCAATGGGTCCAGATACAAGAAATGCAAGGCTTTCCCTGGATCGCGATCCTTTTCGGGTACCTCGCCTTTCAATCGTATCAGTTACTTTCGATGTATCACCGCTGATCTTCAGAAAAAATTTCGAACAACGCGATCAGAGCCGCGACCGTGAGGGAGTGGTTTCGCGGGACAACCGCTTCCTTACGGGCGCGGCTCTGATTTGTTTTTCATCAGAAGAACGGCGAACACGTTTGATCGAGGAGGAAATGTTGCCGGTCTTTTTCTTCCTCCGAATGTCTTCCGCGTGCAAAAACGAAAATATTTTTGAAAATAATTTTTCGTCGAAACGATCGTTGCGTTCTCTCTTCGATCTCTTCAAAGAGTATGCGCAATCCCGTCCTTCGAATCGGAAGCGATCTCTTCGTTGCACGAACGACTTGAAGCGTTTCAATGAAACGATCTTCACGCTCGCGAAATCGTTCTGTCGTTTCGTGCCGTGATTTTCAGTGTTAAAACCGTTTTGTCTTTTGAAAACGCCTTTGCGATCGCGATAAGAAAACCGCAAAACATCTTCGCGTTCGAGAAAATGTTCCTGAATAAACCTTCTTGTGTTCGCGTTTCTCTTCGCTCGAAAGAATCCTTTTCTTCTTTCTTCGATCGCAACTTGTTTGGTACCAAGAAAAAATTTTTGAAAAAAATGAAAAAAAATTGCAAATTACTATTGATGCTTTCATAAAATTGTGTAATCTGTTACTCAAAGAAAGCAAAGTTGATTTGAAGAGAGTTCGAAGAAGTCGATTCTTCATAACAAATCTTCTTGCGAAAGATCGAAAACGATTCCAAGAGAAAACGAATTCGATCGAATCCCAAACACAAAGACAACGAAGCTTTTTGAAACGACCCTCGCGAAACATCGACGATCTCTTCAAAGAGATCAAACGAAGTTTCGATGGGATAAACGTTTTTTTTAGTTGGGGACAGGATCGTTATTTCGTTGTGAGATAACGCCCCCACATCAAGGAAGAAGAGAATCGAAGATATTCTCCAATCTCTTTGGACGGAACCGTGTACCGCGACCGCAACGGTCGATAACGTATTTCGTTCCTCTCCGAGGAGATCGGGTGTCGTTCGATTCTTTTCGCACACTCACTCATAGGAGATGGTTGAATGCCCAAGAAGGTAGTGAAAAAGGCCGCGCCGAAGAAGGCCGCCCCGAAAAAGGCCGTGAAGAAGGTCGTCAAGAAGGCCGCCCCGAAAAAGGCCGCCCCGAAGAAAGTCGTCAAAAAGGCCGTGAAGAAGGCTGCTCCGAAAAAGGCCGCCAAGAAGGTCGCCAAGAAAGCCGCTTGCAAAAGCTGCGCGTCCCCGATGTAATACTTTTTCGGCTGTGCTTTGCACACGACGCGGTGTTAACATCGCCTGATCGGATCAAAGTGTTCCGACCCACCGAAGTTTTCGGTCGGTCGGAACGCTTTTTTTTTGGACAGTCCATTCTTTTTTTCTCTCCGCGATGAGCGAATTGCCGATCGACCCGGCCGAAAAGGTCAAAACCTTTCCGCATGTTCCGGGCGTCTATTTGATGAAAGACGCCGTCGAGCGGGTCATTTATATCGGCAAGGCGAAAGACCTTCGCAATCGGGCCGGCAGCTATTTTCAGAAAACGGCCGCCGAAGACCCGAGGACCGGTCCGCTCGTCAAGGAAATTCGCGATCTCGATTACATCGAAACCGACAGCGAGGTCGACGCTCTTCTTTTGGAATCCCGGTTGATCAAAGACATCCAACCGAAGTTCAACCGTGATCTCAAAGACGATAAAACCTTCCCCTATTTGCAAATCACGACCGGGGAAGAGTATCCTCGCATCGAAATGACCCGAACGCCGCGCGAAAAAGGGGTCAAGCTGTTCGGTCCCTTCGCCCAT
The DNA here is from genome assembly GCA_031549145.1 of Thermoguttaceae bacterium. Taxonomy (GTDB): domain Bacteria; phylum Planctomycetota; class Planctomycetia; order Pirellulales; family Thermoguttaceae; genus JAVBSX01. The sequence goes on from JAVBQI010000138.1 coordinate 10,309, forward strand.
TCCGCCGGCCTGCGGGGCGCGATTCAAGTGCTGCAGAAAATTTTTCGTTTCCGGACCTGCACGCTCGACATTCACGAAGGGGACAAGCGTTGGGACTGGTTTCGGCCCTGCATTCTGCATTCGATACATCAATGCTCCGCTCCGTGTAACCACCGGATCGCGAAAATCGAGTATCGCAAGAATGTCCGACGCCTGATCCGGTTTCTCGAAGGGCATAAGAAGCGGTTGCTACAAGAATTGAAGCGGGAAATGATTCTCGCGGCCGAGGAACGTCGCTACGAAATCGCCGCCGAGCTTCGGGACCAGATTCACGATTTGGAAACGCTCGACCAGCGAGGTGAGATCGACACGCATGTTCAGCCGGAGGTGTTTCAAATCGACCCGCGAAAGGGTGTGCTCGGTCTGCAAAAGCTGTTCAAACTTCCGGAGCCCCCCCGGATCATCGAAGGGGTCGACATCGCCCATCTCGCGGGAACGGATATGGTCGCGAGCCTGGTTCATTTTATCGACGGACTGCCGTTCAAGCCGGGTTACCGGCATTATAAGATTCGCGGAGTCGAGGGGATCGACGATTTCGCGTCGATCGCCGAGGTCGTTTCCCGGCGGTTTTCCCATGTCGAAGAAGGAGCGAACCCGCCGCCCGATATTTTATTGATCGACGGCGGCAAAGGTCAGCTGCACGCCGCCTTGAGCGTGTTGGAGCATACCCCGACGCGGCCGAAATTCGTCCTCTCGCTCGCGAAAAGAGAAGAGGAAATTTTCTCACAGGAAAGCGACGAACCGATCAAGATCGGCCGTCATTCCTTCGCCCTCCGGCTGTTGCAATACGTCCGGGACGAGGCCCACCGCTTTGCCCAACATTATCATCATCTCTTGCGAAAAAAATCGACCTTCGGAAAAGAACGAACGCCGGAGGACGGAGGACGAAAAAAACGCAATTAGCTGTACTCCGCGCTCTCGATTTTTTATTGACCCTCTTCCCCATTTTAACTCTTTTGTCATTTTTGATGATCTTGATTTTTACGAAAATCGAAAACGACGGAGTACCGGCTAAATGGGCAAAGGACTATTATCCTAAGCTCAAATGCCATATTATTTTCAGCGTAATCGGTAATATTTTATTTTTAAAAAATCCCTCTTGGATCAAAAGGGAAAATCTGATACCCTACAACACCTTGCCCGGAACAACGAACAAGGTTGCCTTGACGGGAAGGAATCTTTCAAGGCCGCAAACGTCGCTTTTTCATGGAGGAGCCAACAAATGGAGAACTTGCTGAATATGAGAGTATCGTGCCGCAACGAAGTCAAAGTTCATATTCGCTGGATGGTTCGAAGAGATATGCCCGAAGTGCTCGCTATTGAAAAGGAGTGCTTTGAATTCGCCTGGAGCGAAGAGGAATTTTTGCGATGTTTGCGGCAGCGCAACTGTATCGGCATGGTCGCCGAGTACGAAGGCCGGGTCGCCGGTTTCATGATTTACGAGCTTCCCAAAACCAAAATACATTTGCTCAATATCGCGACGTTGCCCGAATACCGCCGTTTGGGGATCGGCACTCAAATGATCGCCAAGCTGATCGGAAAGTTGGGGAATCAGCGACGTACTCGCATCTCTCTTGAAGTGCGGGAAACCAATCTCGCGGCACAACTGTTTCTCCGTTCCGCCGGATTTCGGGCAACGGAAATCTTGAGAAATTTTTACGAAGAGACGGCAGAAGACGCCTACCTGATGCAGTACCGACATCAGGAGCAACCGGCGTATTCCGATTACGCTTTTGCCGAATCCCATTTTTCCCGGCTCGCGGGTTAGCTTTATTGGCTTCCGGGCAAAACTTGAATCAGAGCCGCGCCCGTAAGGGAGCGGAGCCCCTGCAAAACCGCTTCCTTACGGGCGCGGCTCTGATTTTTTGGGACTCATTACTTCCGTATAACGAATGCCGTTGCGACTGATCGATACTCACGCTCATCTTGATTTGGAGCACTTCAGCGACAAATTGTCCGGACTATTGGATCGTTGCGAGCGGGGAATTTTTCCGGAGCCGGTTGAAGAAAAGATTTTCGAGCGGGCTCCGGAACATTCTTTTCAAATGCAAGCGGTCGTGATTCCGGGAATTTCCGCGGCTTCGAGCCGGGAATGTCTCGCACTCGCGGAGCGCTCGCCAATCCTCTTCGCCGCCGTCGGGATACACCCGAATTCGATCCCCCAAGCCGCTCCGGACGATTGGGAGGCAATCGAATCGTTGGCCGAACACCCCCGCGCCGTCGCCGTCGGCGAAACCGGGCTCGATCGGTATTGGGATACCACCCCTTTCGCCTCGCAAATCGAATCGTTTGAAAAGCATATCGATCTGGCGAAGCGAAAAAACCTGCCGATCCTGATTCATTCCCGCGAGGCGGACGACGACCTGCTCCCGATCCTAAAACGGGAATCGACCGTCGGCGGCAGCAACCGGCTTCGCGGCATCATCCATGCTTTCAGTTCCGGTCCGGAGGTCGCGGAAAAGTGCCTCGAATACGGCTTTGACATCAGCTTCGCCGGATCGCTGACCTATACGAACCGAAAATTCGCTCCGCTCTGGGAGGCCGCGAAAATCATCCCCGAAGATCGGCTCCTGATCGAAACCGACGCCCCTTATTTGATCCCTCATCCTTATCGTTCCCAATTGCAGCGGAACGAGCCTTTGATGGTCGCCTTTACCGCGAAGCGGCTCGCCGAGCTGCGGGGCTGCCCGCTTGAAGAAATCGTCGAACGAACAACGGCAAACGCCCAACGCGTTTTCGGCCTCCCCGCCGCCTCGGAGCGGGAAGCGTAAGCGAGCGATCTTTCTTGCAGCCGACCCTTCGCTGGACGGTTCCGCCTTCGTTTGCTAAAATAAAGCTGTGATTTGGCGCTACCCATTGAGCCGGTACTCCACGTCTCTTCAATTTTTCCGCGAATATCAACATTTCAAAATATGTCCGACGAAGCAAGCATGACCGACACCATTCGGCGTCAAAAACGCGGGGTCCCGGAAGGGCTTTGGGTTCGCTGCCCCGGCTGTCAGGCGACGATTTTCCGAAAAGAAGCCGAAAAACGGATGGGCGTCTGCCCCGAATGCGATTATCATTGGTATGTTTCGGCCCAGGACCGGATCAAACAGGTTCTTGACGAGGGGACGTTCGAAGAATGGGACGCCGACCTCGAATCGGCCGACCCGCTCCAATTTTTCGACCGTAAATCCTACGCGGACCGGATTCGGGAAGATCAGCAAGTCACCGGGCTCAAGGATGCCGCAGTCGTCGGTTCCGGTCGGATTCGTGCCCGCCGCGTCGCGTTCGGGGTTACCGACTCCCGTTTTATCATGGGGAGCATGGGCTCGGTCGTCGGCGAAAAGCTGACCCGAACGATCGAAAGAGCGACGGAGCAGAAGTTGCCGCTCATTATCATTTCCGGTTCCGGCGGCGGGGCCCGAATGCACGAAGGGATTCTTTCCCTCATGCAAATGGCCAAGGTTTCGGCCGCATTGGCCCGGTTTCACGAATCGGGCGGCCTTTTTATTTCCGTGCTTACGAATCCGACAATGGGGGGCGTCGCGGCCAGTTTCGCACTGCTGGGCGATCTGGTGTTCGCCGAACCGAAAGCGCTCATCGGTTTCGCCGGTCCGAGAACGATCAAGGCGACGATTCGGATCGAACTGCCCAAAGGGTTCCAAACGAGCGAGTTTTTGTTGGAACACGGTTTTATCGACCGAATCGTCAGCCGCCAGGAACTGAAAAGCGAAATCGCCCGCGCAATCGACTATTGCGGCAAATAAAAAACCTATCCTCTGTCCTCAAAAATGACACATCCCAACGAAGAAAACCTATCGGAAAACGGCGACGACACCAGCCCGCAAGACATTCCGCTTCCCGAGCCGACGATCACGGCCCTGGTTTCCGGGCTAGCGACCCAGGCGATGATTTCTATGGGCGTTTTCCCCAATCCCGGTACGGGCAAGGCGACGATGCTGTTGCACCAGGCGAAACATTTGATCGACACCGTCGGGCTGCTTGTCGAAAAAACAGCCGGCAACCTCGACGAAACGGAGACGAAGACGATCGACTCGATTCTGCACGAATTGCGAATGATTTTCCTCGCCGCCCAAAACGAAAAGAAACGACGGGAAGAAGCGGGCGAGAAAAACCAAGAAACCGAACCTGGAACTCAGGAGTAAATCGAATCGTCCTGTCGCCCTTCCTATCTTTCTTCCCACCTCAGCCTCACGCCTCAATCATGGGCATCTACGATCGTAATTGGTATCAGGAAAGCGGCCCGCGTTCCCGGCGGAGTCGATCCGCCGTCGGCAGTTGGTCGATGGTTACGAAAATCATCATTCTCAACGTCGCCGTCTTTTTGATCAACGGCCTCTTGACGGAAAACAACGCGCTCGACGAACTGTTGCTCCTCACCTCGAATACGATCCGGGAACCTTGGAATTACTGGAAGTTTTTGACTTACGGTTTCGCTCATGATCCGGGCTCGATTTGGCATATCGCCGGCAACATGCTCAGCCTGTTCTTCCTCGGGTACGACGTCGAATACCGGCTCGGCTCGCGGGAATTTCTTCGGTTTTATCTCGCGACGATCATTTTCGGCGGAGTCTGCTGGGGTTTGGCCAACATGTCGATGCACAGTGCTTGCCTCGGAGCCTCGGGGGGGGTCGTCGGAGTCGTCGTCTTGTACGCCCTCTATTTTCCGCATCGGACGCTGCTGCTTTGGGGTGTGCTCCCGATTCCCGCCTGGGCGATCGGGGCGTTCGTCGTCGGGTCCGACCTGTTCGGGGCGATGGGCTTGGGCCAAAAAGGGATCGCCTTCGCCGTGCACCTCGCCGGAGCGGCCTTCGCGGTCGGATATTTCTATTTCCGCTGGGATTTCGGGAACATGCTCGGCTCCTTGACGCGGCCGTTTGCCGGTTGGAAATCGAGAAAGCCGAAGCTCAACATTTATCGGCCCGAGGAGGAGAATGCTCCGAAACGAAAGACCGAGGACGAAAAGCTGGGCGAAAAGGTCGATGAGATTCTTAAAAAATACTCCCGTTACGGCGAGTCGAGCCTGACGAACGAAGAGCGGGATATCTTGAAAAAAGCGAGCGAAGAGTACCAGAAAAAGTACCGCCGTTAAACCATTTAACCGGTACTCCGCGCATTACAACAATGGTCGCACGAGCATCTCGATGCCGGGGATCACGTTCAGCAGCAGCACGAGGCCGACGAACCGGCTTTCCGGGATGAGCGAATAGACTCGGCGGCCGACGATCGCCCCGAGTACGACGGCCGGGATCATCGCGAGGTCGAACCGAAGCGTTTGCAGGGTAATCATCTGCAAATCGGGGTAGACGAGCCCGACCATGAACGGGATTTTGCTCAGGTTGACGCAGAAAAAGAACCAGCACCAGGTTCCCATAAACCGGTCTTTCGAGAGATTTTGCGAGGCCATATACACGCTCATCACCGGCCCAGCGGCGTTGCCGATGAGGGTTGTAAACCCGGCGAGCAGCCCCATCGACCAGGCGAACACGCGGGACTTCGGGAGCGCGTCCCATTTCAGCCGGCTCCGGATCAGATCGCCGATCAACAGGGCGACGATCAGCCCGCCGAGCAAGACCCGGACTTGCGTGTTGTCGATTCGTTGCAGCACGTATCCGCCGAAAATGAGCCCGAGCAGCACCGGCGGGAACAGCCCGCGCAGCCGTTTCCAATGCACGTCCCGCGTGTGATAACAGACGGCGAAGATATCGCCGAGAATCAGCAGCGGCAGCACCGCTCCGCTCGACTGCTTTTCCAAACCGGGAAAGGCATACACCATCATCGCGACGCTCGCGAGCCCGACGCCTGGCACGCCCGTCTTGGAAAGCCCGATCAAAAAGGCCGCGAAAAATCCGATAAGGTATGACATTCGACCCACGCTATTTAGCCGGTACTCCGCGTCTCCGCTCACAAACAAGCATCCATTCTACTCCGAAACGCCGAATCGTCGAGAGAGATCATCTCTCGACGTCGGAAGAGTTTTCAGTTAGAATAATTGTTCGTTTTCTTCGTCCATCAATCTCTCTTCTCCCCTTTCCCCCCACTCATGAGCTTTGGCGTTATTTTCGATATCGACGGTACGCTGATCGACAGTCACGAAACGCATGTCGATTGCTGGGTCCGTTTCGCGGCCCAAAAAGGAATCTCCGTCAACCGGGACCGGATCAATCAGACGTTCGGCATGGTCAACCGCGAGGTCGTGCAAACCTTTTGCCCGGGCGATTTTTCCGAGGCGGAACTTGCCGAAATGGCCGACATCAAGGAAGCGATGGTCCGGGACGAATACCGCCGGAGCTTTCCGGCGATGCCGGGGTCGACGGCTCTACTCCGGACGCTCCACGAGCACGGCTTCCGACTCGCTGTCGGCTCCTCCGGTCCGAAGGAAAACGTCGACCTGGTCTGCGAACTGCTCGGCGTCACTTCGATCCTCGGGGCGAGGATTTCCGCCGATGATGTCGAGCACGGCAAGCCGAACCCGGAGGTCTTTCTGACGGCCGCGAAGCGGATCGGCGTTCCAGCGCAAAATTGCATCGTCGTCGAGGACGCGACGGTCGGAATCAAGGCCGCCCACGCCGGCGGTATGAAATGCATCGCGATTTTGAGCACGGGGCACGCCGAAAGCGAATTGAAAGACGCCGACCGCCGCATCCGCCGGCTCGAAGAAATCACCCCGGCAATGGTTTGCGAGCTGTTGAACATTTCCCCCAACGACCTCGCAACCTCGGCCGTCGCCTAGAGCGGGTATCGAACCGCAACGAATTTTTGAGAACGTAATAGACTATGACACAAGCATCTCTGTCGGAAAAAGCGGTCGCGTTTTATTCCAAAACGCCGAAAGAGTACAATTGCGCCCAAGCGGTCGCATTAGCGTTCGAACGCGACGATCTGCTCGGACCGATGCAATCGTGTGGCGGCGGCCGCGCTCCGGACGGTCTCTGCGGCGCTTTGTATGCCGCGTTGTCGGTTGCTTTCGAAGATCAAGCCGAACGCATCAAAACGTCGTTTCAAAAAGCGGCAGGCAGTCTCCTTTGCCGTGAAATCCGTCGGGAAGGAAAGGTGAGCTGCCTCGAATGTGTTCGCGCCGCTGCCGCCGCGGCCTGCGAAGGAACCGTTCAATGAAACCGCAAAAAACCAACGCCGCCCGACTGCTCGATCAGGCGAAAATCCCCTACGAGCTGATCCCGTATGAGGTCGACGAAACCGACTTGAGCGCCGCCCATGTCGCGGCCGGGCTCGGCGAGCCGCTCGAACGGGTCTTCAAAACGCTCGTGCTCAAAGGGAGCGGCGGCCCGACGTATTTCGTCTGCATCATTCCGGGTGGGGAGGAGCTCGACCTGAAAAAGGCCGCGAAAATCACCGGCCAAAAAAGCTGCGAGATGATTCCGCTGAAAGACCTCCTGCCGCTGACCGGGTACCTTCGTGGGGCCTGTTCGCCGATCGGTATGAAAAAGCATTTCCCGACCTACATTCACGAATCATGTCTCGAATTCGATTCGATTTACGTCAGTGCCGGTCTTCGCGGCTTGCAACTCAAGCTCGCCCCGACCGATCTGATCCGGGAAACGCGAGCCGAAACCGCCGCCCTCATCGTCGAGTAGGTTGTAGGTGATATTGCTCGGAATTTTGTTGACCTTCACAAAAAATTTCGAATTTGGCAGCAGCCGGAAGCGTAAGCGCTCGGTTTTCCAATACGGAAATGCGGGGCGAACCCGGCGCTTACGCTTCGGGCTGCTGTTTCCGGTGTTCGATTTTTTACCTGAAGGTCAGTACATGGTTAGTGAAATGACCTTCGTCACCCCCGCGCAGGCGGTGGTCCAGAGGGAAACCTTCATCTCTGGATCCCCGCCTGCGCGGGGATGATGGAAAGTAAGATCAAATTTTTTCGCGGTACATTAACCTCAATTTTTGCTATTCGCTCTGAATTGACAAACATCTTTCTACAGTCTACAGCCTATAGCCTATAGCCTGAAAAATGAAAACCGGCGATTTTTCCTCTTGGAAACCTTACCTGAAACCGGCCGTCGGCTTCGCCTTCTTCGCCTTGGCGCTCATCGCCTGTCATCATCTTTTGATCGAAGTGCACCCTTCCGCGATCCGCGCCGCGATCGAAAAGATTCCCCCAAGTTCCCTACTGTTGGCGTGTGCGGCGACGGTGTTCAGCTTCCTGATGCTGATCGGCTACGAATTCTCGGCCGCGAAATACGCCGGGGAAAACCTTCCGCCGAAAACTTTGGCGTTCGGGGCCTTTTGTGCGTTCGCCGTTTCGAATTCCGTCGGCTTGGCCCTGTTCTCGGCCGGGACCGTCCGGTACCGACTTTACACACCGCACGGGCTCGGGGGAATGAAAGTCGCGAAAATGACGCTCTTTTCCTCGGGCGCTTTTTTTCTGACGCTGCCGCTTTTGGTTGCCGCGCTCGTCCTGAGTCATTTCCGTTATACCGCCTCACTTTTGCACGTTTCCGAGCCGATCGTGTTCGCGGCTTCCGCTTTGCCGCTCGCCGCGTTCCTTGTTCTCTTCGGTTGGTTTTACTACAAACGGCTTCCCGAAAGCACGAAATACACCTGGTTTTCGCAGGTCGGACCTTATCACCTCGAATTGCCGAAACTCCGCCTCGCCTTGCGGCAATTGGTGATTACCGCACTTGATATCATCGCCGCCGGAACGACCTTGTACGTCCTGTTGCCCGCCCCGCCGGACTACGCGAGTTTTTTGCTGGTCTACTTTATCGCTCTCGCCGCCGGCTTTCTGAGCAACGTTCCCGGCGGGCTCGGCATTTTCGAGACAGTGATTTTGACCGCGTTCTCGAAATCGCTCGATCCCGCATCGCTCGCCGCCGGGTTGGTGTTGTACCGGCTGATTTATTACGCGATTCCGTTTTTGATCGCCTGCTTCCTGCTGCTCGGCAACGAACTGCGCGACGGTCGCGGACGGCTCGGTCGGTTGATGCGTTCCTCCTCCGGCCTCATTCCGGGGGTGATGTCGCTGTTGGTGTTTTTCGCCGGGCTACTCCTGATTCTTTCCGGCTCGACGCCGACCGTTTTCGAGCGACTCAAATTCCTGCGGCTTTTTCTCCCGGCAGCGTTGATCGACACGTTTCATCTTTCCGCGTGCCTGATCGGCGTTTTTTGCCTGCTCCTGGCCCAAGGTTTGCACCGACGATTTTCCGGAGCCTGGTTGCTGACGAGCATCCTGTTGTTTTTCGGGGCCGTTTTTTCCCTGCTGAAAGGTTGGGAATGGGGAACGGCGATTCTCCTGCTTTTAATTTTCGGTTTGTTGGTTCTTTTCCGGAAAACCTTTTATCGAACTAGCCGGCTGACGCAACTGAACTTTTCGCCGACCTACCTGTTGACGCTCGGCGGGGTCGTGATCATCGCGTTTTGGCTGGTTTTCTTCAGCTACAAAAACGTCGAATACGCCGGGGACCTTTGGTGGGAATTCGGGTTCGACGCCAACGTCTCCCGCTCCCTTCGGGCGGTCACCCTTTGCGCCCTCGTCGTGTTGGCCGTCGTCGTTCGTTGGTTGTTGCGTTCGACGTTCAACGAACGACTTCCGGACGAATTAGAATTAGCGAAGGCCGCCGCCGTTTTCAAGGCTTCGGACCGCCCGGACGCCGCCCTCGCGCTCAGTGGGGACAAAATGCTCCTTTTCAATAAGGATGAGGACGCCTACATCATGTACGGGCGGCACCAAAAAAGCCTCATCGCCTTGTATGACCCCGTCGGTCCGGCCGAAAAGCAGCCCGAGTTGATTTGGCAATTCCGGGATTTGTCCGACCGGTACTTATGCCGGCCGGTCTTTTACCAGGTCGCCGCCGAAAACCTCGGCATGTATTCGGATATCGGCTTGACAGCCTTTAAGATCGGCGAAGAGGCGATCGTCGATCTGCCCGGCTTCGCGATTGAATCGTCCCGTTCGAGAGAACTGCGAAAAATTTACAATCGCGGTTTGAAAGACGGGATGATTTTCGAGATTTACGAAGCCGGAACCGCTCCTTGGCCGGAATTGAAAACGATTTCCGATCAATGGCTCGCCGCGAAAAACGTCCGGGAAAAAGGTTTCTCCCTCGGGAGGTTCGAGGAAAACTTTTTGCGACATTTCCGGATCGCCGTCTTGAAGCAAAACGGCCGGATCATCGCTTTCGTCAATCTGTTCGAACCGGACAACCGCAAACGGCTCAGCTTCGATTTGATGCGGCATTCGAACGACGCTCCCAAATCGTGCATGTCCTTTTTCGTCGTCGCGATGATGCAGCATTTCAAGGAGCAAGGCTACGAAAAACTTGCAATGGGAATGGCTCCGCTGTCCGGGATCACTCCCTACCGCAACGCGCCCTGGGTCGAAAAATTCGGCTTGCTCCTGTATCACCGGGGGGATTATTTCTATCATTTTCAAGGCTTGCGGCAATTCAAGGAGAAGTTCAACCCGGAATGGGAATCGCGGTATGTCGCGATCCCACGCGGAGAGAACCTGCTGTTCGCCTTGGCCGATGCCTCGATCCTGATCGCCGGCGGCGTCGGAGGCATCCTCAAGAAATAGAGGTGGGCGGCCGCAGGACTCTTCAAAGAGTTCATTAAAAAAAGAGCCGTAAGTGCAGCCGATACTCCGACGTAACTTACGGCTCTTGTACAAGGTCTGCAAGCTACGCTTTGCTACACTTGCGGCTCCTTTAAGTTGAACTCCAAGTAACGCTCTAATTGCTAAACCCGAGTGGGTAATACTTGAGCGGAATTCGGGTCGGGGCAACGGTCGGCTTCGCGACCGCCGTCTCGCCGGTCTCGGGGAGACCGATCACGAGCGGATCTTTTTTCGGAGCCGGAACCGTCGGGGCCGGAACTGCCGGGGCGGGGGACTGAACCAGCGGTTTCGCACGGACCGGTTCCGGCTGCTTTTTGGCGAGTTCCGGGTCCAATTCGTCGGTCGAATCCGTCGGCTTCTTTTCCGCAACCTGCTTGCTTTCGGAACCCAAAACATCGGGCAACGGTCGGAGCGGCTTGATCCCGGCGCCCGATTCGACGACGGCAACCGTCGGCGACGGCTGGGCGACCGGCTCGACGACCTCAAACTCCGAAACCACCTTTCGGGATTCGCTCCGCTGTACGACCGGAACTTGATCGGCCGCCGCGGACGAAGGGGCGATCGGGGCGTAGGAGCCGTTCGAGGTTTCGTCCGAGGAGATCATTCCGGGCGTCCCGTAATTCGGGATCGGTCCGGAAGAACGGCTGGTACGACCGAGATTCGGACCGATCACCGTCGAGCTCGTGCTCGCGGCCCCTTGCGAAAGTTCGCCCGTGCCGTCAACCGGTTGCGACGGAATTGTTTCGATATAACCGCCGCACGGATTCGTGATCATCGTCGCACACGGATCGCAAGGGTTATACGAATAGCCGGCGGAATAGCCGACTTGGGAAACGGTTCCGGAGACCGGTCCCGCGTAATTCGCGCGGACGATCGTCGAACTCGGAACGACCGGAGCGGTTGCAACCGGAACATTGACCGTAACCGGTTGATATCGGACGACCTCTTTTTGGTGCAACCAAGGGAGCAGTGATTGGCTTTCCTCCGCCCGATAGGTCGTCGAAACGTTGCCCGTGTACGGATCGATCGATTGAACCGGTTTATATTGAACCGATTTGATCCGGGAATAGGACCATTCCTTGGATACTTCCGGCTGCATTGCCGTAACCTGTTGATACGCGGTCGGTTGGACCGTTTCGGTTTTCAACGGGCTGGCCGTGAGGTAAGCCTGGTTCGAAGGAGCGACGAACGGTTGAGCCTGGGGGGAGACTAGTCCGCGGTTTGCAACCTCGATTTCCGGAGGGTAAGGAGGCGCGTAGGTCGTTTCCTGATTCGCCCCGCCCCAAAGCCGGGTAAAGCAATCGCCGACCGCCGCCTCCGCTCCCGCGATCGGGACGACCGAGGCGATCAGAAACATCATGATGAGAAGAGTATTTTTTGACATGGTTTTTTCAATGACAATATTTTTGAATTGTTCGGTTTAGCCGAGCGGCACAGACGCCGGTGTTGTTGCTGCATGTACTACGAACCGAACGGAAAAACGGCCCGGTCCGGAGTGTCCCCTTTTTTATTTTATAGGATTTTTTCAAAATCTTAGAAAATATTGTTGGAATTCTCGAAAAAAAGCAACTTATTCGCCCCCTACTGATGTTTTGTGAGGAAAAGGTAAAATATAGGGGAAATAGGAAAGGAACGGCTCGAAATGATCATCGAGGAGAACAAGATTTCGCTGCCCGCCAATAAATCACAAATTTTGTTTTTTTCTTGACAGCCCCGCTTGTTCGGCATATTCGTTGTTTTCAATACTTTCGCAGGGCAAAAAGACAAACGACGACAAATTTTATCGTTCAATAACCAACGAAACCTTCCGGGTAAGCTAAGTTTGTAAGAATACACCGGTCCCTGGTCGGTTTATCGTCTTCAATACGGTGCGGCCCAACGAGGCCGCGGTTTGACAGAGGGCGAAGTACCGGCTACGGTACCGGCGTCTGCGCCGCTCGGCTAAACGGTTGCGCACTCGGGATCTCTCTCACATTAATCAAGTACATTTATTTTTCGGAATTCAAAAACCATGTTCGGTAAAATGACCATCGGGAAAAAATTGTTTGTCAGCTTTGCTTTGACGATCCTTCTGGCGCTGCTCGTCGGGCTCGGCGGTTGGATCGGGATTGAGGCGATGTCCTCTTCGCTTGATAACATCACGGAGGCGCTTGTCATCTCGGAAAACGCGAATTTGTCCCAGCAGTATTCGACCGAATCGATCAATTCGACCACCGATTACATGATGACCGGCGACGAAAAATACGACAAAATATCGACGGAAAAAAACACGAAATCCTTGGAACACATTGCCGAGGCGAAGCGGCTTTCCGAAAAGGAAGACGCCGCGATGCAAAAAGCGGCTTCGGACGCGACCGCCGCCGTCGAGCACGCTGTCAAGGCCGACAGCGACTTGTCGAAACAAATCCAAAACGTTCAGGCGGCCGCTGTAACCCGCTCCGCGGCCGGAGCGGCGGTTGATGCGGCCTTGAACAAATTCGTCGAGGCCTACCGTTCGAGTTTTCAAGCCTCGGCCCGACCGTCCGCCGCGGATTCCGACGAAAAAGTCGTTCCTTCTGAAAACGTCGAAAGTTTCGTCGTGATTGCCGACGCCTTCGCCTCTTACCAGGGAGTTCGTCGTTACGTTCGCGATTTCCTGGGCGCAGCGAATCCCGATGCCGCGGAAAAGATCAAGACGAGATTTTTCAACGAGCTGGATCGTTCGATCAATCTTTTCCGATCGGAAGAAAAAACGTTTGCCGGAAATGAAACCGACAAGGCTCTTCTTTCCGAAGTGATCAAAAAACTGGACGTTTGGCGGAAGCAGGCCTCCGATTACATGACGGCGGTCGAAAAGCAGAACAGCCTGCGAAACGTCCAGATCGAGGCGTTCGATGAGGCAATCGCCAAGGAGAACGTTCTCATCGATAAAACGGGGGATAATATCAAGGAATATACCGGAGCCGCTCACACCGCCCGACAGTTCGCGAGTTGGATGATTATCGGAGCCTGTGCGGTCGCCCTGCTGTTCGGCTTCGGCATGGGCTATTGGATCACCTCGGACCTGACCTACGGAACGAAGTCGGTCGCGAAATCGCTCGCGGTCTTGGCCAACGAAGGAGACCTCGAGGTCGCCTTGGACGCGAAGCTCCTCAAGCGGAACGACGAAATCGGCGAATTGGTTCGTGCGACCGATCAGGTGCTCGGCGAATTCCGGGCCGTCGCAAGCGCGGCCGAAGCCTTGGCCGGAGGAAACTGGACATTGCATATGCACGTCAAGGGCGAAAAGGATTTAATGAACCTGAACCTCGCCCGGATGCTCGATCAGGTCAACGCCGCCCTGCGCAACGTCAACGAATCGGTCTCCCAGGTCGCGACCGGGGCCGCCCAGGTGGCCAGTGCGAGCTACAGCCTCTCCCAGCGAGCGACGCAGTCGGCTTCGGCACTCGAAGAAATCAGCGCGACGATGGGGGAAATGGGCGGCCAAACGAACAAAAACGCCCAAAATTCCGGCGAAGCCGACACCTTGGCACGACAAACGAATTCGGCGGCAGCCAACGGTCAGGAAATGATGAACAAGATGGTCGAGTCAATGCAGTCGATCACGAAAAACGCGTCCGATGTCCAAAAAGTGATCAAGGTGATCGACGACATTTCGTTCCAAACGAATTTGCTCGCGCTCAACGCCGCCGTCGAAGCGGCCCGGGCGGGCGTACATGGGAAAGGTTTCGCCGTCGTCGCCGAAGAGGTCCGGAATCTCGCGGCCCGCTGCGCCAAGGCGGCCGGGGAAACGACCCAGATGATCGAACAAAACAACAAACAGATTCAAAGCGGGGCGGAAATCGCGATGCAGACGGCGGAAACCCTCCGTGAAATTCTGGAGCATTCGAGCCAAACGGCCGATTTGATCGGTCAAATCGCGACGGCGAGCAACAACCAGGCCCAGGGGGTCGCCCAAGTCGCTCAAGCCCTCCAGCAAATCGATTCGGTGACGCAGCAAAACACGGCCAGTGCCGAGGAAACCGCGAGCGTCTCCCGCGAAATGAGCTCCCAGGCAAGCGTCTTGCAATCGCTCGTCGGGCAATTCCGGCTGCGGGATCCGAAAGCCTCGGCTGCTGCCCAACCCGCCGCCCCGACGCCTGTTGCGAAATCCCCCGCGCCGGTTTATGATGGGAAGGCGTCGGGCGGTTCGAAACCCGCCGCGCCGCTCGCGAGCTCCGCGACGCCTCCGGCCGCGAAGCCGGTTCCCGCCGTCGCGAAGCCTGTCCCCCCGATCGCGAAAAAACCGGCCTTTGTTCCGACACCGCCCAAGAAAGACGAGGTTGTCATACACCTCGGTCCCGAACCGGTCGCCGCGAAACCGGTTGCGAAACCGGCTCCTGCCGCGACAACCCCCAAGCCGGTTCCCGCCGTCGCGAAGAAGGTCCCGCCCGCCGTTGCTCCGGCCGCCGCGAGCGATCCGTCCTTGCACTCCCATCCGTCCGGCTGGGGCGGAGTGCCCGACGGCAAGGATATGGAAATCACGATACATCTCGACGACAAGGAATTCGGAAAATACTAAAAAACAAGTGGGAAGTGAAAAGCGGGAAGTGGGAAGTTTGCAATAAAAAACTTCTCACTTCTCACTTCCCACTTCCAACTTTCTTCTTCCCATGATTGAAGGTTTTCGGGTTCGGAATTATCGGGTGCTCAAGGATGTCGAGATCGGTTTGGTCCAGCCGCGATTTTCGACGCCGGAAGAAGAACCGCAAAGTGTTGCCGCGAGTCCGCTAACGACGTTGACGGTCGTGATCGGCAAGAACGGGTTCGGCAAAAGCACGCTCTTCGACGCGTTCGGGTTTCTCGTCGATTCGCTCCGCTTCGGCGTCGAGCAGGCTTGCGATTCGCGCGGAGGCTTCCCGAAAATCGTCTCCCAAGGCTCCGACGGCAAACTGGAATTCAACATCAAGTACGGCGATCTGCTTTACGTGCTCGTAATCGCCGCCGACGAGTACGGGATTCCGTTCGTTTTCTCCGAAACGCTCTCGCACCTCCGGCCGCTGGGGGCCGAGACGCCGGATTCCGACAGTCTGAGCTTTTTCGTTCAAGCCGGTCGCGGAAAAGTACTCCGCTCCCACGAGCAAATGGTCGGCGACATCAGTCTCGCCGACAAACGCAGGCTCGCCCTCGCGACGCTCGGGAATTTGACGGATTACCCGGACATCGTTGCGTTCAAGGAATATCTCGACGGCTGGTTTCTCTGCTATTTCACTCCCGATGCCGCCCGGGGGCTCCCCTCGGTCGGCCCGCAAAAGCATTTGAACACCCGGGGCGATAATCTGGCGAACGTCGTCCAGTACATGGAACGGGAGCATAAAGAGCGGTTCCAGGAAATCGTGCAACGGGTTGCCGCGAAAATTCCCGGCATTTCCAAAATTTCGACGAAGGCGACCGAAGACGGTCGGCTGCTGCTTTGTTTCAACAATCACGGCTTCAACGATCCGTTTTACGCCTCGCAAATTTCCGACGGCACGCTACGGCTGTTCGCCTACATGCTGCTGCTTTCCGATCCGAATCCGGCGCCGTTCATCTGTTTCGAGGAACCGGAAAACGGACTGTACCACAAATTGCTGCAATCCTTCGTCGAGGAAATTCGCTTACACACCGAGCGGGGCGGGGATTCGCAATTCTTTATTACCACGCACCAGCCGTATTTGGTCGACGCTCTTTCCCCGAACGAAGTCTGGGTGTTGGAAAAAGGGAACGACGGCTTCGCCTCGATCCGTCGGGCGAGCGACGACCCGGTCGTCAAGAGCATGGTCGAAGGCGGCTTCCCGCTCGGAGCCCTCTGGTTCAGCGAATACCTCGACACTTAGGGCGACGGCACAATTGCTTCGCGGTTAATTAAAATTGGGGAACTATATACTTGACTCCACAGTTCCTTTTTTCTCTCACAAAGGCACAAAGATCACGAAGGAATTGAGAAATCCGAGTTGTCCTTGGTGTCCTTCGTGCCTTTGTGAGAAAAATAGGATGTCTGGGTAAGGATGTGGAGTTAAATATGTAATTCCCTAAAATTGCGTTGCCGGACTAATACCCGATCCCTGAAACCGGTTCGGATCGAAGGTGTTTTTCCTCCTGCGGTTCGGCGTGCAGGTAGGTCTCGCTCCGGGGAATCTGCGAGGCAATCTTTTTCTCGATCCGGTCGCAAATCCTGTGAACCTTGTGCAGGCTCAAACCGGGATCGAGGTGAATATTGACCTTGATAAACGTCTCGGCCCCCGCGCTTCGGATTTTCAAACTGTGAAAGTGCTTCACTTCGGGGAACCCGGCCAGGATTTCGACGACCTGCTCGGTGATCCCTTCCGGCGCTTTGTCGATCAGGATATCAATCGCTTTCTTGCCGAGGCGAAAGGAAATGTAAACGACGATCACCGCGACGATCAAGGCCGCGACCGGATCGGCGAAGAAAAAACCGAACTGGGCGCAAATCAAACCGAGCAGCACGACGCCCGAGCTCCAAATGTCGGTCGAAAAATGCAAGGCATCGGCTTCGAGAGCCTGGCTGTTGTGCTTTTTCGCGGCCTTGTAGAGTGCCCGTGAGCGGGAAAAATCGACGACGATCGAAGTGAGGACGACGGCATAACTCCAGAACCCGACCTCGATTTCCATATGCCCGGTCGTCAAACGATGCACCGCTTCGTAAACGATCCAAACGCAAGTGAGCAGCAAAAGAATCGTCTCGATCAACGCCGAGAGGTTTTCGACCTTGCCGTGCCCGTATTGGTGCTGTCGGTCGGCGGGAATGTCCGAAATGTGAACGGAAACACACGTAATCACCGCCGCGATGAGGTCGAATGCGGAATGCAACGCTTCCGACAAAATGCCCAGACTGCCGGTCATGAGGCCGACAACGAACTTGAAGACGGTCAGCAGAACCGCTGCGCCGACGGAAACGAGGGCGACCGTTTGTTTTTCTTTTTGCATGAGGCGATTCGTGCAAAACAATCCCAAAATCAACCGAAGCGGGAAACGCAAACAAGCGCAATACACTCGTTTACGTTTCCCGCTCCGTGCGGTTCGAGCGGATTTCCGCCGAAAACACTTA
This sequence comes from Thermoguttaceae bacterium, assembly GCA_031549145.1. Taxonomy (GTDB): domain Bacteria; phylum Planctomycetota; class Planctomycetia; order Pirellulales; family Thermoguttaceae; genus JAVBSX01. Next base: position 27,993 of record JAVBQI010000138.1, read on the forward strand.
CGGGAAAATCGCGACGCCGCCGACGATCACGGCCGCTTCGATCAGCCCGGCACGGACCGAAAGGGGCAGCGGATCGAGCATGTAGGGAGCACAGTCCCCGGGCCGGTAATACCCCAAGGTGTAAATGCACTCGCAAGGCGGGTTGATTCCCATTTTGTAAGGCAGGACGGGAATCGTCAGGAAAAAGTGCAGCCCGGAAATGATCGGTTGGAACTCTTCCCGAACGTAGGTGTGTCCGTACCGTTCGAGGGCTTCTTCCTCGAAATAGAGCGGCTTATGACACAAGGCCGAGGCCTTCCACATAAAGCAAATCCGGTTCCAATTCCGCTGCGGGAAAACGGCCTCGCCGAGTCCGCATTCTTTCGGCCGCTCTCCGACACTGTCGAGCTTGATGCTGTAGCCGATGTCGTGCAGCGACTTGAGCGACCCGGATTCCGGGCACTTGATCTCGACGGCTTGCGGACGAATGCCGCTCCGCGGTTGTCCGGTATCTTCAAAAATGATCGGCTCTTTATCGAAATCTTCGAGCGACTTCGGAGTCTGGAGCGAATCGTCGAACAGCTTGCCTTCCGGCATCGGCGGGGTCAGCGGCAGCGTCGTTCTCGGTTGCGGCCGCGATTCCGGATAAAACGTGTCGATCTCCGCCGTTCGGGCCGGACCGGGGTTCGGAACGGCTCCGTGTTCGACCTGATAACGAACCTGCTCGACGAAACTGTTTTCCGTTTGGGACTTCGATTCGCGCAGCAGCGCCGGTGTTACCAAAGAAGCTTGCTGGGCGGCCGCCTGTCCGCTATTGATCTTCGGCGTTTTCCAGCGAAGCGAAGTGTCCGCGAAAGCGGCCGATCCCATCATTGAACCGGCAACGGCCAGTACGAAACAAACGGACAAAAATCGGTTCTTCATGATACGGGATTCCTTTCCCCCGAAAAGTGGAAAATGAGTAAATCTTTAACTTGATCGAAACGCCGGTCGCCGAGCAGGAAACCGGCAATATCTGGTTCTATACTCAAGCCGGTTAAAATTTCCGTCTTCAACACGGCAGCGGCCCAACGAGGCCGCGATTTGACGGAGGGCGAAGCCTACCGCCCATACCGGCTACGGTATTTTAATTTCTTTCGTCTCTTTCGACGCTGTAATTCGGTGCTTCCTGGGTAATGACAATGTCGTGCGGATGGGATTCCTTCATACTCGCGGCCGTGATTCGGACAAAACGGGTCTCGGTTCGCATTTCTTCAATCGTTTGCGTCCCGCAGTAACCCATCCCGGCACGCAGGCCGCCGACCAACTGGTACACGAACGGCCCCAAAGTGCCTTTGTACGGCACTCGCCCTTCGACCCCTTCGGGAACCAGCTTGTCCGGTTGACCGCTGTCGCTTTGTCGATACCGTTCGCTGGAACCTTGCACCATTGCGCCCATCGATCCCATTCCGCGGTACGCCTTAAACGTCCGCCCTTGGAAAAGGATCAAATCGCCGGGCGCTTCGTCCAATCCGGCGAAAAGCCCTCCAATCATCACGACATGAGCTCCGGCCGCGATCGCCTTGGAAATGTCCCCGGAATACCGGATTCCCCCGTCGGCAATCACCGAAACATGCGGAGCGTACTCGGCAACCGCATGAGCCGCCCGATTGATCGCGGTGATCTGCGGCACACCCACTCCGGAAACGACCCGGGTCGTACAAATCGAACCCGGCCCGATCCCGACTTTGACGGCATCGGCCCCCGCATCAATCAAGGCTTTCGCCCCTTCGGGCGTCGCGATGTTGCCCGCGATCACGTCGATGTCCCAACGTTTCTTGATTTGGCGCACCGTTTCAATCACGTTGGACGAATGTCCGTGAGCACTGTCGACAACCAAAACATCGACGTCTTC
>JAVBQI010000238.1:0-3268 GCA_031549145.1 Thermoguttaceae bacterium
TCCTTACCTAGATTCCCTGTTTTTTCTCACAAAGGCACGAAGGACACTAAGGACAACTCGAATTTCTCAATAATCCTTTGTGATCTTTGTGCCTTTGTGAGAGAAAAAAGGAGCTGTGGAGTCAAGTATATAGTTCCCTTATTTTTCGTCCTTGCCCAGCTTGATGTTTGCAAAAAAATGAATCAACGACGACAGTGGGCACACGCAAATTGATTTGGAGAACTGCATAAACGCGGCAAGCTGGGCATCTGCAAGATTTGCAAGTATGCCCAACAGCGTCTGTCTGCTTAGCCGGGTTGTTAAAGAAAATGCATTTCGATATAATGCTTGTAATGTTGCATGGGAGCGCGGTCAACCGGCTCTTCTTGGTAAAATAAATTCTCTTAACGTTCCCCGAAACAACGGAAAGGAATCAGATTATGGAAAAATGGCCGGTAGGCGTTTTCGCGAGTATCGATGCCGGACTCGGAGTCAAACTTGACGTCGTTCGCGACCTCGGGATCAAAACGGTTCAGCTGCACACCCCGCACAAGGAATCCCGGACCCCGGAAAAGGCGAAAGAGTTTCTCAAGAAGCTCGCGGACTACGGGATCACGATTACGACCGTCTTTTGCGGTTTCGAGGGGGAATCCTACGCTTCGATCAAGATCACGGCCGAAACCGTCGGTCTGGTCCCGCAAGCGACCCGGGCGGCCCGGCTCCAGGAAACGAAGGAAATCGCCGATTTCGCCAAACTTCTCGGCGTCGGAGCGATCGGCTCGCACATCGGTTTCGTCCCGCACGAAAAAACCGACCTCGATTATCCCGGCATCGTCGCGATGATCCGCGAGCTGTGCGAATACCTGAAAAAGAACGGCCAAACGCTGAACTTGGAAACCGGCCAGGAGCCGGCCGATGCGCTCCTCGAATTTATTTCCGATGTCGGGGCCGACAACTTGTTTATTAACTTTGACCCGGCGAACCTGATTCTGTACGGCATGGGCGACCCGATCGGAGCCCTGAAAAAAGTCGGACACAAGGTTCGCGGCGTGCACTGCAAAGACGGGACGGCGACGACCGGCACCCCGGGCGTCGACTGGGGGGCGGAAGTCCCTTTCGGGACCGGTCAGGTCAATGCCGAACTGTTTCTCCGAACGCTCCAAGAGGTCGGATACGACGGGCCGCTCACGATCGAGCGGGAAATCCCGGAAGAACCCGAACGACAAAAAGCGGAAATCGGACAGGCCCTTCGACTGATCGAACAGCTCAAAGCCAAGATCGGGGTTTAGGACAAGAAGTGTAGAGTGCAGAGATTTGTTGCCCCAATCCCCTTCAAATGCACGACGGCAAAATTTCTGAAATGACCTTCGTCACCCCCGCGCAGGCGGGGGTCCAGAGGGAAACCGTGATCTCCAGATTTCCGCTTGCGCGGAAATGACGGAAATGATTTCTTCTTTCTCGAAGGTCTCTTTCTTTGGAACCGTATCAGAACAACCTTTACAATTATACAATAAAATCGAACATTTTATTGCTTGTTTTTAACACAGAACACACGGAAAGACGGAAAAACACGGAATTTTTTATTTCCGTCTGTTCCGTTATTTCGTGGTTAAAAAACGTGCGATTGTAAAGGTTGGTTTGTTACAGAGACTTTGCGCCGCACGACACCGCCCATTCGGCACCTTAAAAGAAATTTTTTCGGCGAAAGCCCTTACCGATATGCCCCAACTGAATTTCAAATTTTCGCATAAACTTTCCGCCGAAGAGGCGACCGCTCGGATCAAGAAACGGATTACCGAAGAGGTCCAGAAACAGGCTAATTACGTGACCGACCTGAAGGAAAATTGGAGCGACCCGAACCACGCCGATTTTTCGTTCAAGGCCTATGGGTTCGCCGTCGACGGCAGCTTCAAATCAGAGCCGGGCGAGATTCATGCCTCGATCAACCTGCCGTTCGCCGCGATGATCGTCAAGGGAATGCTCGAAAGCCAGGTCCGCGGCGCTCTCGAACAGCTCTTGTCCTGAACGAACGAGTCATCGCCCCGCCCACTTCAACATTCCGGCACTGTCGGACTGTTCGCTCATTGAGCCGGTACGCCGCGTCTCGAAATCGATCGAACGAAACCAATCGACGGTTTGTCGCAGCCCCTGCTCCAAGGAAACGGTCGGCTCCCAACCGAGCGTTTTTTTCGCCAACGAAATATCCGGGCAACGGCGTCGCGGGTCGTCCTCGGGCAGCGGCCGGTAGGCGATCGGCGGTTCTTGGCCGTTTTCCGTTGGTCCGACGATCCGGCAAATCGTCTGCGCGAGGTCCGACATCGAAATTTCGTTCGGGTTGCCGAGGTTGACGGGGCCGGGAAATTCCCGGTCGGTTCCCATCATCCGGATCAAACCGTCGGTCAAATCGTCCCGAAAGCAGAACGACCGGGTCTGCGAACCATCGCCGAAAATCGTGATCGCCCGGTCCGAGAGTGCTTGCCGGATAAATGTGGAAACGACCCGGCCGTCGAACGGATGCATTCCCGGGCCGTAAGTGTTGAAAATGCGAACGATCCGGACCGGCAGCTTGTACATGCGGCGGTAGTCCATAAACAACGATTCGACGGCCCGCTTTCCTTCGTTGTAACAGGCCCTTGGGCCGACCGGGTTGACCAGCCCGCGATAGGTTTCCGGCTGCGGATGCACGTCCGGGTCGCCATACACCTCGCTGGTCGAGGCTTGGAGAACCTTCGCCCCGCGGCGTTGGGCCAGTTCCAAAATGTGAATCGCCCCGAGCAGCGAAATTTTCATCGTTCGGATCGGATCGGTCTGATAATACTCGGGCGAGGCGGGACAGGCCAGATTGTAAATCTCATCGACCTCCCGATCGATCGGCTCGGTGACATCATGCCGGACGAGTTCAAAATTCGGCTGTCCAAGAAGGTGAGCGATGTTGGATTCGTGACCGGTTGAAAAATTATCGAGGCAGATCACCTCGTGCCCGCCGCGGAGCAGGACTTCGCAGAGATGGGAGCCGAGAAATCCGGCCCCGCCGGTGATGAGGATACGTTTGGCCCGGGATGTCATTAAAAGGTAAAATTGTGGGTTGGCTACCGCCCCCGGGCAAGCCCCCGGCTCTGCCGGGGATCGTTATACTCAAGCCGGTTTAAATTTTGGGAACTATATACTTGACTCCACAGCTCCTTTTTTCTCTCACAAAGGCACAAAGATCACAAAGGATATTGAGAAATTCGAGTTGTCCTTAGTGTCCTTCGTGCCTTTGTGAGAAAAAACAGGGAATCGAGGTAAG
>JAVBQI010000084.1:0-11813 GCA_031549145.1 Thermoguttaceae bacterium
TCCTTACCTAGATTCCCTGTTTTTTCTCACAAAGGCACGAAGGACACTAAGGACAACTCGAATTTCTCAATAATCCTTTGTGATCTTTGTGCCTTTGTGAGAGAAAAAAGGAGCTGTGGAGTCAAGTATATAGTTCCCTTAATTTTTAATCTTCTCTCGTTGTTTTTCCAAAATCGCAAGCACGTCGTCGTATTGCAAGCCGTAATGCAGCGATTCGATCAACAAGGCGTAGGTTTGCCGGGAGATGTTGGCGTTGATGTACTCCGCCGAAAACGGGCAAGGGCCGTCCGCGACAAAAACGCCGAGGCCCGGCTTTTGGATCACGACGCCGTCTTTGGCCAACTGGGCGAAAATCCGGGCCGTCGTCGTCGGGTTGATCTGCAGATCCTTGGCCAACTGCCGGACCGACGGCAACTTATCCCCCGGCTTCAGCTCGCCGATCACGACCAGGCGTTTGATTTCGAGCACCGCCTGTCGGCAAAGCGGCTCTCCGGAATGATAATCGAGCGCAATATTCATTTTTTGGAAATTCTCACAAGGCGACAGGGGCGTCTGCCAAAACGTGCTTCCGATTGGAGTGAGTTTGCCCGCTCCCGTTGGTCGCCCTTGCCGTGAAAAAAAATCACGAAATTTGATATTCAAAAACCAACTGGATTCTACTGTATGGCATAATACCATACAATTGATTTGTCGTCAATACTTATTCTTGATTATTTAAAAATATTGTCTTGAAGATGCCTCAATAGAGAAAACGTAAGAGCAGAAGCGAATACCGAGAGAACTCCGACGTCTTCGCCGCTCGATTTAAAGCTATTGTTGGCTTTTGCGATGCACTATTGTGCAACAACTCGCTCTGAGATCACCAATTTGCTTCATAATAATACGCTACGGGAAGAAAACTCTTGGTTTTGCATCATTTTGCACTATTAGCGAACTGTCTGCTGCACTTTGGTTTTTAAATTTATACGAAAAATTTTTTATTGCGATCTAAAAACCTGCCCTGTCTTACCTGAAATCCCTGCTTTCTCGATCATGAATCCGAAAGCATTGTTGTTTGGCACGATAGTTGCTTTATTAACACGTGGGACAATTCATAATAATGTTCTACAATTCATAACTGAAACGTCACAAATCGAGTCATACCATGAAAACGTCAATTATCAGTCTCATATTCGCCGTTACTTTTTTGGCAGCTGCTCAGCTCAAGGCGGACTACATCGTCAATCTGTACGATGCCGGGCAAAAAGAAACATACTTGGAATTGGCCGGAGCGCCCGAATGGGGGCTGATAGGTACGGCGGAATTTGATAAATCCAAGGCGCCGTACTACGGCACTTTTAAGCTGACGAATCTGGCCGATCTCGGCAAAGAGGAAGGCGAAAGAGCCGCCGATCAAGACGGAAAATACTCATTGAGCGTCTATAGCGGCAACGGGGCCGGATATTCCCACGCCCTGACTGGAGCCGGGGAATATGGGGGGATGGTTTTCTCTCACAATAGTGCAAACTACGCATCCGTAACAATCCCTGACGGACTGATGAACTCGTTCTCGCTGAATGTCGAGACCCATGCCGACTTGAACAGTACCAAGGGAACGTTCAACATCACCATCACCTCGACGAACGGAACGCAGACGTTCACGGATATCGCGTTCGGTTGGGTCGGTTTCATTTTTGAAGAAGGGGAATACCTCACGGGATTTGAAATCACGCAAAACTCGAATCCGAATACCGGCTTCAGCTTTGATTTCGTCCCCGGCGATGGCAACCCGATTACACCCGAACCGGCTTCCTTGCTGATCTTCGGATTAGGCATGACGGGGCTCGGCTTGGCTCACCGGGCTCGCCGGAACAAGAAATAACATGCCGGTCTTCGGTAATGATTAAAGTGCGAAAAGTCCGGCCTTTTTTGAGGCCGGACTTTTTGTGTTTCTTGGGCGCCGATGCCTGCGCCGCTCGGATCGACGGGCAACAAAATTGGCTCGATTAACGAACGATCATCGTATTCGGGTCGAGTCGGGCGAGCCGGTCGAGCGAATCGATTTGAGCGGCGAGCAGAATGTCGGAACCGAGGCCGATGTTCAGGAGATTTTTTCCCCCGGCACTTTGACGGAGTTGCCCGGCGAGAGCGTCCGGGGAAATCGGTTTCGCATGCAACGTTTTCTTAGGCGGGAAAAGCGATTCCCATTGTCCGAGAACGCTGAGGGCCTGTGCGTTCATCTCCCAGCGGTTTGGGGAAAGGCGTTGCAACCGTTCGACAAGGCAGCCGGCCAAAAGCAGGTCTTCCTCGGTCATTTTTCCGTCGGTTCCGGCACAAAGAATATGAACCCGCTCGTGTTCGAGCAACCGGTTGACGACGGCCTGGGCGTTGACGAACCCGGCGGGGAAGATCGCCCCGGCGAACCTCGTCCGGTGCATCGCCCGGGTGCCGTTCGTCGTGCTGAAGAGGATCAGCTTGCCGCCGACCTTTTCCGGAGTGTATTCCCGGGGGGAGTTTCCGAAGTCGAACCCTTCGATCCGTTTTCCGCCCCGTTCTCCGCCGAGCAGCAAATCGGATTCCGCGACCGGGTCTGGAAATCGGGGATCGGCTCCAGCGAGAATTTTCGCCTTTAATTTTTTCGCTTCCTCGACTTCGAGGACGGGGACGACCGCCTGGGCTCCGGCCGCGAGGGCACAGACCGTCGTCGTCGTCGCCCGAAGGACGTCGATTACGACGGCGATTTCTCCTCGAATTGATTCCGGTTGAAGCAATTCCGGCAAACCATAAACATTGAGCATTCGCATAGAAGTTGGCATTTCTAAAGATCAACTTTGCTTCTTTTAGCCAATTGGCGGATTGCCGTCGCGAAATACAGAAATCGTTCGGAACGCCGCTTCAAAGCATAGCGGTAGGCGGCGGTGATTTGCTGCTCGCTCAAGGCTCCGCTTTTCCGAAGGGCATCGACCCGGTCGATAAATGCCTCCTCTTTCTTGGTTTTGACGGCAAGTTTCTTTTTCAAGGAATCGGCATCAATTCTTTCCTGGGCGGTGAGTGTTTTGGGAAAGCCGCCCAGAAAATAGAAACCGATCCCGGCCAATAACGATTTGAGCCAAGTTCTCCTGCTAAACATTTCGAATCCTTTCAAAAAAGTACGATATTCCGTTGTTACACACTCGGGTTGCCGCAATCATTCGGCGAGAAAGGTAACAAATTACGGAGTTTTTTGCAACAGAGAAAAGATGCGGGGACGCTTTCTTTTGCCTGCACGATGGTTGCAAAGTCGAATGCGGCAAACAGCAGCCCGAAGCGTGAGCGCCGGGTTGGTCCCGCATTTCCGCATTGGAAAACCGGGCGCTGACGCTTCCGGCTACTGCCCGATTCGATATTTTTTCCAAAAATTCGACTTTGTAGTCGCCTTGCTTTTGCCCGCACCTCCCTTGAAATTTCGCGCAAATCATGTATTTTATCGTTTTCGTTGGAAGACCGTGTCAAAGGGAGAGGTTTGAAAAGATTGGCGGAACTATGCCGGTTATTCTCGAATATCCTTTAGAAGTGGTTTTGTCAATTTCAACGAAAAAAAGTTTTTTTAGGAAGTTGTCAATTATCGGGGATATTTCGCCGATATAGTTCTTTAGAAAACAAGACCTTGATGTCCCCCACATTGAGGTTCGCAACTTCCTCTCGAACTCCTTGAGGGGTGTAGATGTGTTAAATTCAGGGTATTCCTCGGCGCCGTAGCCAAACGGCTAAGGCAGCGGATTGCAAATCCGCGATTTCCCGGTTCGAATCCGGGCGGCGCCTTTTTTACCCCCTCCTGAGACGGAATGTGTTGGAATTTCCAACACATTCCGTTTTTTTTCGAATGTTTTTATGAGGCAAACTCACCCTTTTGCCGACCAATGGCCTCTCCGCGATGCGGAGTTCTAGTCAAACAGGGCAAAGTGTTCGCACTGTTCTTATATTAAGCAATGTTTCGGTCGCACGGCCTTCAAGGAATTCTGCAATAAAATCGCCTTTGATAGTCGATCCGATAGGAAAGCTTACTGTTTTCCGCGAAGAAACGGTTGGAGCATCGGCTCCGGTTTTTGCGATTTCAGGGTTATTCTCCCTTCGTGCAGAAAAACCTCTTGATTTAATTTTGCGGCGGGACAGCAAGTGTCGGGGGACCCCGGCTAATCCAACAAAATCGAAGGAAGGAATCCGAGAGCAATGCAACCGACGGAATATCAAAATCCCTATCCCGAACGGCAGACCGAACGGTATCGCCGGAAAATGGAAGGTGCGGAAACGGAAACTCCCTTTTCCCAGAAAGAGACGAATTCTCTTTATTCTCAAGAGCATTTCAGGAGACCCATTTATGAATCGGCCTCTTCGAGTCCACCTTTTTCCTCGCTTGAATTCCGGCTCAGAAATCCACTTTCCGAGACCGATTCGAGAAAGCCGTTGCCGTTCGACACGCTGATGTATCATGAGCCTCATGCTTTTCCCGACAAGAGCGAATGGGAACCGCACTTTTTGGAACGGCAAAAACAGTATTCCGGCGAAAAAGACTATTCCCCTTATCCCATCAAAGAGGGACGTCAAAGAAGCGGCGAGACATCGGCCCTTCCGAAAAACGAAACGGCATCGACATTCCCGATTCCCCGAGTCAAAAAGAATAAAAAACGAAAGTCGCGTCCCTACGATCTTGCCCCGGATTCCGTTGACCGGGAAGCCGAAGAACCTTCAAAAACAGGTTTTTTCACTTCCTGGAAACAGCATTTCCCCCCGATCGTTCACTCGACTCTCATCACCGTTGTTATCCTTGGGATTCTCGGACTGGTCGTTGTTTCCACGTCCCGGGACGAGGTCGAATGGGGATCATTTTTTTCAACCAAAAGCGGCGAGGATTCCGGAAAGCCGGTTTCCCCGGCCCCGAATGCGACGTCAGCCCCGGAAAAGGGAGAATTATCCCAATCCGAATTGTTGTTGCACAGCAAGAACGCGGTCTCGAAAAACGCCAACGACGAAGCTCAGGCCCTGACGCTTCCTTCTCCGACTGTCGAAGAGACGGCCCGGTTGCAGCAGCAGTTGCAGGAAAGTCAACGCAAAATCGAAGAACAGGAAAAGCAACATCAAAAAACGCTCCGGGAACGGGAACAACAGTACGCCAAACGGCTTGTTACCGAAACGATGTTGCGGGAATCGCTTGTCTTGCTCGGAAACGACGAAACGAAAAGCATCCTCATCGCCTTGAAAGCGGCGCAAATGTACAAAGAGCTGGGGCAAAACATCCCCGAAGTCGGAAAGACCATTCTCGCTCAAGCCTACGGTCAACAATCCCTGGGGGAATCTTTGGCCGATCCGATCGCCGAAATCGAAACAATGACGATCAGCCCGAGCGGGAATTGGCTTCTGACCGGGAATGCCGACCGCGGCGTTTGGCTTTGGGACCTTTCAAAAGCCGGACATACGACCGATGCGGGCTACCGTCTCGATGCGCTCACGGTCCCGGTTACAAAACTGGCGTTTACCCCGAACGAACGTTGGGTGATCGGGGCGAGGTCGGACGGTTATGTTCAATACTGGAACGTAACCCTGGAACAACCGGCCGATTCCTCGAATTTGCTGCACGAAAAAATTCCCGGCTTGAAAAATATCGAGGTGAGCCCGGACGGAAATTGGCTGATCGCCTACGGCGGAGCCAATACGCCGAACAATGGTTCTCCGACCCGGGCCGAACGGCCTTCCGCCGAAGCGAACGTCGTACTGCTTTGGAATATCTCGTCCCTGCAACGCGGTATTCCCCGGGCGATGGTTTTGCGGGGGCATGAGCGGCCGGTCCGCTGCGCGGCGATCAGCCCCGACTCGCGTTGGTTGGCAACCGGCGGGGAAGACCGGATCGTCCGGCTGTATGATTTGAAATCGCCTCAGCCGGCCGTCAACCAGCGGGTTTTCAGCGGGCATCAGTTGGAGGTCACCGACCTGCAATTCGCGGCCGACGGACAGTGGGTCGCTTCCGGCAGTCGGGACAACACGGTTCGGGTTTGGAAATTGACGGAAACTGCGAATATTCCCAACTCGCTCGTCCTTCAAGGGCACAATGGTTGGATCAGTGCTCTTGCGGCCAGTTCGGACGGCAAATGGTTGGCGACGGCCGGTTACGATCGGACGGTTCGACTTTGGAACATGCAGAATCTGCCGGCCAATCCGACCGAAAACGATTCGATCGTCCTGAAATCGGACCAGGGAAATTTGAAGAAAATGGCGTTCAGTCCGGACGCCTCCCTTTTAATCACCCAGGGAACCGATTCGAGCGTCCGAACCTGGGACTTGGCGGGGGAGCAGCGACCGGGAGAACAATCGGTTATACTGAAGGGAGAGGTTTCCTCCTTCGCCTTGGAAGGAAAAAGCCGCTGGTTGATTCTCGCCGCTTCCCATTCTCCGGGAAAATCGGGCATCCGGCTTTGGCCACTCAAGTTCGATGATTTGCTCGCCTGTTCGACCCGTTATTCCAAAACCTCCTGCACGCCGGAACAAACCCGGGAAGCCGAGGTGTACGCGAGACAATTGCAGCAGAAGTTCCTGCGGTAAGGATCTTCAGAAAAATTCGCGCAGAAACAGCGCCGGAAGCGTAAGCGCCCGGTTGAAGGGCGAGGAAAGGCGGGACAAACCCCGCGCTGACGCTTGGGGCTGCTGTTTTATTTCGTAAGACGGCTGCTTCGTCTCTGGGACGAAACTTATTGTGCTGGCGATAAAAAGCGAACGAAGCGGTATTTTGTACGAAGTGTAACGAAGTTCAAAATACTGCGGACCATGTCAAACTGTGGTCAAGACTACGGGTCAAATTTTATCGCCTTGTCAATAAAGCCGGAAAAACAATGACGTTGAAAACGAATCGGACACGAAGCAATCCGGGACACGCTATGGTTTTGCCCTGCTTCTTTTTGCTGATCGTGATGAGCGAGGCGTTTTGCGCTTTCGCCCCGCCGCTGTACGCCGATACGTTTGCGATCAACGGAGGCGGAACGGTCGAAGGCCGGCTGCTCGACCCGAACAAGCGGCCCTATCAGCTCGAAACCGCGAAAGGAATCGTGCTCGGCGTCGATCCGCAAATCGTCGGGGAGCGAATCCGGGAAACCCAAAACGCCCGGGCCGCCTATCGGGATTTCGCCCCCTTGGAATCGGATACCGTCGAGAACCATTTCAAAATCGCGGAGTGGTGCACAGAGCATTACCTGAGCGATTTGGCGAAGCTGCATTACAACCGAATCCTGGAACTCGATCCCGAAAACGCCCCGGCGCGGGGCAAGCTCGGCTACATCAAGGACAAAACGACCGGGGAATGGACGACCGGAGAGCAGAAAATGGAATCCCGCGGCTATGTCCAATACAAAGGCCGTTGGCGGTTGCCGCAGGAAATCTGGGTTGAAGAACAACGCGGTTCCCGAAAGAAAAGCGAATTTCAATGGAAGCAGGATCTCAAGAAAATCCTATCCGTCTCCGACCCGGAAAAAGGTAAGAGAGCGTTTTTGGAAATCCGGGATCCGGCGGCGGTCGGGCCGATCCTTGATTTGCTGAACCAGGAAAAGAGCCCGGACACTTGCATCCTGTACATTCGCGCCCTTTCCCAAATCGGGACCGGCGGGGCGTTGAAAGAGATCGCCCAACGGTTTATGACCGAGTCGCACGAAGAGGTTGCCCGGGAATGTCTCGAACAAATTCGCAGGCACCCGGAATCGATCCCGACGGCCGGAGCGATTTTCGGCGGCTATTTGAGGGTTTCTTCCGACGGCGTCGCGAAGTTCGATGCCGATACGATTTCCCGCGCCGCTCGCGGAATCGGGGAGATCGGGGACCGGGGCGCGGTTCCGGCGTTGATCGAGGCGTTGATTACCCGGCACAAGGAAGTGCAGGTGATCGGCTCGGAAAAAACCAGCGCGAGTTTCAACTCAAGCGGCGGGACGACGTTCGGGCAAGGGCAGACGGCGGTTACAAGTTTTCGTGATTCGGAAAACGAAGAAGTTCTCAATGCTCTCAAAAAACTGACCGGGGCGAATTTCCGGTACGACCGGGATGCTTGGCGCGGTTGGCTTCGGGAAAGTCAAAAACCGCCCACATTCAGCACCCGTCGCGGGGATTAGGAAGAGTAAGGGAATCAGGCGGGGCGGCGTGTCGGGACCACAGATCCCGGCTCGTTGTTTGGGCGGCTCCTTACTTCAATCGTTCGAGGGCTTGGGCCGCCTTGGGGTGTCCCGCGTCGGCCGCTTTTTGGTAGTTCCGGACCGCTTCCCCACGATCGGAGGCCGGGAGGCCGCGGCCCAACTCGTAAAACTGGCCAAGGCGATACGCCGCTTCCGTGTGCTTTGCGTCCGCTGCTTTCTCGTACCAGGCGAAGGCTCGTTTTTCGTCCGGCTCGACGCCGCGACCGTTTTCGTAACAAAGGCCGAGCTGGTACATCGCCTCGGGATCGAGCTTCGTTGCCGCCACACGCAACCATTGGACGGCTTTTTCTTCGTTTTGCGCGACACCTCCACTCTCTTCTTGCAACAGTAAGGCCAAGCGAAGTTGTGAGGGGACATCACCACTTTCGGCGAGTTTTTCGAGCGCGGCGGCCTCTCGTTGCGAAAGCGGTTCCTCGGAAACCGTCGGTTGCGGCGAGAGGCTCGGCGGGACGTTCGGTGAGGTCTTCGATGCTTTGGCCTGAGTCGATTGAGAAGAATCGCCGGTTCCATTTTCCGGAGAAAGCGTCGGTCGTTCGGTGCGCGAAACCGTTTCGGGCGAAGCGGCATCCGGCAAAGAGCCCGGCGAACGATCGGTCGGTTTTGTTGCGACGTTGCGGTCGGCGTTACGTTCGGAGGAAGCGGCCGGAGGGGGGGACAAAGATTCCGGAATCGACGTTTGCGACGGGAACAACACGGTTTTTCCGACGCCGATTCCACCGATCAGCGCGACGGCACCAAGCGTTCCCCAAAGCACAATCGGGAGTAACGTCGAACTCCCGGTCGCGGAAGCAACGCCGCTCCCGGGAAGTGCGGAAAGAGAAGAGCCGGCGGGCGGGCTCGAACCGACGAGACCGTCCGAGGCCGACTTCAATGCGGGCTTCGCCGGTTTCAAATCGAGGGCTGTTTTTGAACCGGTCGAAGCGGGGAACGGGGTCGGATGATCGTTGAACGGCCAAATCGGCTCCGTGATCTCCTCCAAAAAGGCTTGTCGGTAATCCGGTTTTGACACCCCGAAGAGCAGCGGCAAAAATCCCCAACGGGAAGAAAAGAATTTTTGCTGCTTCTTTTTGACATCCAATAATTCTTTATAGAGCAGTGCGTCCATTAAAGTGTCGACCAATTCGCCGCATTGGAAAAAACGGTCTCTCGGGTCGGCGGCCAACGCTCTTTCGAGGGCGTTGTTAACCAAATAGGATTGGCCGGAAATCGGCCGGAATGCCGCGTTTGCGACCGCTTCTTGAACCGTTTGATTCTCCTCGGGACGAAAAGGACGTTCGTTGGAAATCAACTCATAAGCGACGCATGCGAGGGAAAACTGGTCCGACCGCGGGGAGTGAGGCTCGCCCCGCAAAACTTCCGGGGCCGTATAGGGAACCGCATCGACCAGGTCCAATTCGACCAGACCGCTTTTTTGCAGCATCGAACGGACAAAATTGGGAATCTCGAAATCGACGATTCGGACTCCCGCATTTTTATCAATCAGAATATTTTGAGGCTTGAGGCTCTTGTGTACGATTCGTTGGGCATGGGCGGCATCGAGAGTTTTGGCGAGCGGCACCAAAATCCGGACGATGTTGGCCCGGGAAAAAGAATGAAAATTCCGCAACCATTGGTCGTGATAATCGTCAAGGGTTGTTCCTTCAACGAACGGCGAGACCAGGATCGGTCCGCTTTGATCATCCTCTTCCAACCGGAAAGGGGGCAAGTGCTGGGGCGTATCCAATTGGAAAACCCGCTGAAAAAGGTCGTTCAACCCTTTCTCAAAGGCCGGGAGCTCTCGAAGGTCTTTGGGAAACAACTTGAGGACGACGGTCTGCTGTTCGTCCGGGTCGAACGCCTTCCAGGTTTCGCATTTGTTCCCATGTCCGAGCAACCGCTCCAAAAAGTAGCGTTCGGCCAGCTTCTGGCCCGGAGAGAGTCGCAAGGTTCGGAATGAGGGTTCAGGAATCGACGAAGGATCAGGTTGGGACATTTTGATTTTCAAAAACGAAATATAATACGAGCCGCGACATGTGGTCGCGGATTACTAAAATAAAAATTGTAATCGTTCACGGTTTTTTCCTTGAACCGCAGGCTTCCCGCCTGCATCCGGGGCAGCAGACGGGACACCCGCGATCCAAGGAAATCGCCTCGTTTGACAGGAAAATTCGTGCGTACCCGCCGACTCTCTCTTGACAACCGAACGCCCATCCGTTATTCTACCAAAAATCGACTGCAAAAATATAAGGTCGGTTCAATTTTGGACGGGTTTTTGTCGATATAATCATTATTGGCGAATTCGTCCTGCAGATTCGATCATTTTATGAACTTCGTTTACGACAACAGCGTGTTTTACTTTAGCCGGTATTATCGGTACTTTACCGATAACGCTCCGGCCGATGTTGCGTTGTTGCCGAAACGGAAAGAGTCGCCTCAATAAACAAAGACTTTTTCCAAAGAACCAACAAATCACAAGCCGCGAGCGTTTCGACGTTCGCGGCTTTTTTTTTGGTGCCGTCGACGGCACGGTCAGTCGGCTTCGCCGTCGGTCCAATCGCGGCCTCGTTGGGCCGCTGCCGTATTGAATACGGAAATTTTCAACCCATTTCAGCTAACTCCCTTACACTTGTGTTCTTTAGCAACGATCTCTCCCAACAGATAACCACGACCATGAGAATGGAAATCCAACCTCTTCTGACTTCCGGGAATGATTCGCAATCCCCACTCCTGATCGCCGGTCCGTGCAGCGCGGAATCGGAAGATCAGGTCCTCAAAACAGCCCTGCCGCTCGCGGCCGCCGGCGTCCGGATCTTTCGCGCCGGTCTCTGGAAACCGCGAACCAAGCCGGGAGGGTTCGAAGGGGTCGGCGCCGCCGGGCTCCCCTGGTTGCAGCGGGTCAAAGAACAAACCGGCATGCTCCTCGCGACGGAAGTCGCAACGCCCGAGCATATTGAAGAAGCCCTTGGCGCGGGGATCGACATGCTTTGGATCGGGGCCCGGACGACCGTCAATCCATTCGCGGTCCAGGAAATCGCCGACGCCCTGCGCGGGATCGACGTGCCCGTGCTCGTCAAAAACCCGGTCAATCCCGACTTGGAACTTTGGGTCGGAGCAATCGAGCGGATTTACGGAGCGGGCATTCGCCGGATCGGGGCCGTGCATCGCGGGTTCAGCTTCTACGAAAAGACGATTTACAGAAATCCCCCGCTTTGGCCGATTCCTTTGGAGTTGCGGCGTCGCATTCCGGGCCTGCCGATCATTTGCGATCCGAGTCATATCGGCGGCAAACGAGAGCTGATCGGCCTTTTGGCGGAGCAAGCGCTGAAACTGCGGTTCGAGGGGTTTTTGATCGAATCGCATTACGATCCGGCCGTTGCCTGGAGCGATGCCGGACAGCAGATCACCCCGGAAGAGCTTGTCCGACTGTTCGGCTGCGGGAAAAACGAAACCGACCCATCGCCCGAACCGCCTGCCGGGGTCGTTAACAAACCGTCCCCCAAAGAGCCGGAAGCGAAGGTCCTCTCGCGACGCCATTTTTGGGTCGCCCCTGTTTTCAATCCGAATTGAGTATGAAAAAATTTTTGAGCGGTCTCGTTCAGAGCCGCGCCCGTAAGGAAGCGGTTTTTGGCGGGACACCGCTTCCTTACGGGC
>JAVBQI010000206.1:0-23524 GCA_031549145.1 Thermoguttaceae bacterium
CAGTTCCCGAACGTCCTGACGATCGCCGAGGAATCGACCGCCTGGCCGGGGGTCTCGCGGCCGACGTATTGCGGCGGGCTCGGCTTTTCGATGAAATGGAACATGGGTTGGATGAACGACACGTTGCGGTATGTCCGGCACGATCCGGTGCATCGGAAGTACCATCACGACGAATTGACGTTCAGCCTGATTTACGCTTTTCACGAAAATTTCATTTTGCCGATTTCGCATGACGAGGTCGTGCACGGGAAAAAATCGGTGATCGACCAGATGCCGGGCGACCTTTGGCAGAAGTTCGCCAATGCCCGGCTCCTTTACTCGTATATGTGGACGCATCCGGGCAAGAAACTGCTCTTTATGGGGAGCGAATTCGGCCAATGGTACGAATGGGACTTCAATGAATCGTTGCAATGGCATCTTTTGGAATGGGCGACACACCAGGGCTTGCAGCGTTGCGTCGTCGATTTGAACCGGATGTACAAAAGCGAGCCGGCGCTTTACGAATACGATTTCGACAGCCGCGGCTTTGAGTGGATCGACTGCCACAATTGGGAAAACAGCACGTTCTCCTACATCCGCAAGGCGAGAAATCCGAAAGATTACCTGGTCGTCCTGTGCAACTTTACGCCCGTGCCGCGACGACAGCGTCTGGGCGTGCCGGAAGCCTGTTGGTTCGAGGAGATTTACAGCAGCGATTCGGAGATATACGGCGGCAGCAACACGGGCAACGGCCCCGGGGTAATGGGGGAACCGATCGAAGCCTATGGCCGACCGGCCTCGGTCGACATCTTCTTGCCGCCGCTTGCGATCTCGGTGCTCAAACCGAGACGGTAAACGGAAAAAAGGAAAAGACTTTTCTTGAAGGACGGGGCTCGGCCCCGCCCTTTGAGAATGAATTGTATACACCATCTTTTCGGCCTTCTTCTTCTGGAATCCCTCTGGTTACAGGGCTGAAAATTGCTATAATCAGCATCTTTGGAATATTGTTTCTCACTTCGGTTGCCGCACTTTGACAACGCCTCTCTTTTTTCCAACGACCATGATTCGCCTTTACAACACCCTTTCCAAGACGAAAGAGAATTTCGAGCCGATTTGCCCGGGCAAGGTCGGGATTTATCTTTGCGGGCCGACCGTTTACAAGCCTTCACACATCGGACACATGGTCGGGCCGATCATTTTCGATACGATCAAGCGGTATTTGACGCACAGCGGTTTCGAAGTGACGCTCGTCATCAACATCACCGATGTCGACGACAAGCTGATCGCCGAGGCGAACGCACGCGGCATTTCGATGAAGGCCGTCGCCGAGGAGATGACCGCCGATTACATGCGGAATCTCGAAGCGATGGGGATCGATTCGGTCGATTACTTCCCGAAAGCGACCGACAATATTCACAACATTATCACGTTCGTCCAGGATTTGATCGAAAAAGGTTTCGCCTACGAATCGAAAGGGGATGTGTATTTCGACGTTCAAAAGTTCCCGGAATATGGCAAGCTCTCACACCGCTCGCTGGAGCAGATGCTGGGCGAAGGGGGCTCGACGGTCGATCGCAAGCAATCTTCGTGCGATTTCGCGCTTTGGAAATCGGCGAAGCCGGGCGAACCGGCCTGGGATTCCCCCTGGGGCAAAGGCCGGCCCGGTTGGCACATCGAGTGCAGCGTGATGTCTCGCGAAATTCTCGGGGAAAGTTTCGACATACACGGCGGTGGATTGGACTTGGTGTTCCCGCATCACGAAAACGAGGTCGCCCAGAGCGAATGTCGGCACGGTAAAATCATGGCCAAATACTGGCTGCACAACGGTTTGATGCAGGCCTCGAGCGAAACCGGCAAAGTGGGGGGCCGCTCGAAAGAGGAGCGAAGCCAAACGGCGGAGGACCGGGAAGAGCAGGAAGCCGGGAAAATCAGCAAATCGAAGGGGGCGAGTGCGTTCCGGGACATGCTCAAACAGTTCGATCCGGAAGCGATTCGCTTTTTCATTCTTTCCTCGCATTACCGTCGGCCGATCGATTTTTCCCTGGAACGGATCGAACAGGTCGCGACGGGGTTGGAGGCGTTTTACCGATTTTTCAAACGGTATGAACGGATCACGGGGGACAATTTTTACGCGACGGCAACGCCGAAAACCCGGGCCGAAGGGGCTTTCGAGCCGGGCGAGGCCCCATTGTTGAAGCAGGTGCATGAGTTTCGGGAGAAATTTCTCGAAGCGATGGACGATGATTTCAACACGGGCGGGGCGATTGGCGTCCTGTTCGATCTGCTTCGGATTTTGAATAAATACGCCGACGACCAAAAACTCGACGGGGCGAAAGATTTGTCGCCGGAAACGACCTGGCCGCTTGTGCATGGAGCGACCGTGCTCCGCGAACTTTGCCTGACGCTCGGACTGTTCCGGCGTCCGCCGGCGGAAAAACCGGCCGAGAAAAGCGACGAGCTGGTGCACCATTTGATGCGTCTGATCATCGAACTGCGGGCCGGTGCGCGACAAAACAAGGATTTCGCGACGGCCGATAAGATTCGCAATGCCCTGAACGAGGTCGGCATCACGATCGAAGACCGACAGGTCGGCAGCGATTGGAGCCGCAAGGCGTAGGGCGAATCCGAAAGGTTGAGCCGTCGAATGCCGGTGAGGCAAGTTGCAGGCCGATTCCCCGGTCGAAACGAACTCTTTATTGATCCTCACCGAAATAACCGACCGCCGCAAACAGCAGCCCGAAGCGTAAACGCCGGGTTGGCCTTGCGTTTCCGTATTGGATAACCGGGCGCTGACGCTTCCGGCTGCTGTCCTAGTCCGGAATTTTTTAAAGATCAGCAATGAAATAACTTGCCGTCACCCCCGCGCAGGCGGGGGTCCAGAGGGAAACCGTAATCTCTGGATCCCCGCCTGCGCGGGGATGACGTAAAGTGAAATCCAAAATTTTATGATAACGCAGGCTCAAACAGTTTCCCGTTTGGGTTTATCGTTCCGACCTTCCTTTTTCTGTCCCCTGATCCCCCATGCACGACCGCTTTCTCGAATTACTACATCCTTCGGCGGAGAAAACACTCCGCAACCTGCTCCAATCCGGCGAAGACAAAAAAGCGTGGGACACTTGGTCGGAGCTTTTGCATGAGAGGGGGGAGGAGTTGGCAATCCGGGAATACCGCCGGTTTCTCGAAGACGCGGGCCTTGCGCCCACCGAACCGCTCGAACGCGCGGTCGACCTTGTGCTGGAAACGAAAACCTGGAAGCCGACCGATTGGTTTTCGTGCTACGAAAAATTGATCGCGCTCGTGAGCGAAATAAAAGAAGCGGCTTCGCTCGAAGGGCAGCTGCGGGGCGAACTGGGCTGGCTTTGCGGGCTGCTGTTCCCGGAACTCAAGCCCTCGAAAGCCGCTTGCGAGAAGGGACGCGGCCTCCTCATCGAAGGGCTGGAAGAACTGCTCGACGGGGCGGGGCTCCCCGATTCGGAGCATTTCGCGAACCTCCGGTCGCTGCTCGGTTGTTGGACCCGATGTTTAGCGCTCGGGAAGCGGGCCGATTTTCTCCCTTGGAAAACCAAATCGCAGCGGCAATACGAGTGGGCGATTCAACAAACTCTTCGCTTTACCCGCAAGGACGGCTCGCAGGTTTTCGGGCCGGAGTTCGCGGACAAATCGGCTTCGCTCGCCTTTCGTCGGCTGATCGAACAGGCCCTCGCATTGGATTCCGATTTGGAAGATCGCGAGATCGCTCAAGCCGTGCTGCCGGGCCGAAAGACCCCCGCCGGTTCGAAAAAGGAAACCGTGCTCGCGAGTTCCGGCGTGTCGTATTTTTCCGATTGGAGTCAAATCGCGTTGCTTCGTTCCGGCTGGTCGCACGAATTGCCCGGGTTGGCCGTTTCGTATGGGCGGGTCGGAGACGAACCGAACGACGCAAAGCCGTTCGCACAAGGGACCGACGGGCGAGTCCGGATCGAATTGAATTTGAAGGCCCAAACCGTATTGAGCGGCTTTTGGGATATTGTCGTTTCCCGGAACGGTCGGCGGTTCGAACCGGTCGGGGACTGGGCCGCGACCTGCGACGTGAGCGAGCCGACGCACGATTATCTCGAATTGGAGCTTTCCCTCTCGGGGGGATTTCGGTTGCAACGGCATTTTTTCCTCGCCCATGAGGAAGAACTTTTGATTTTGGCCGATTCGATTCTCCGCGAGGCGGACAACGTTCGCGGACCGTTTGCTCCGGGTGATCGGATCGAGTACGAATCGCGTTTGCCCCTCGGACCGGCGATCCGGAGTCGGGCCGGAAAGCCTCAGGGAACGGACCGGCTGCTGTTCTCAAATCGGGCGGCGAAAGAGGTCGTGCTCGCAAGGGTTTTGCCGCCGAGCCTGGCGGAGCAAGAAACGGATGCGGCTCCGGGCGCGTTGTGCGCCGACGACGATGCGTTGGTCCTGCGCCTCTCGGGAGAAGGGAACGGGCTGTTTGCGCCTCTGGTTTTCGATTTGCACGGCTCGCGAACGCGATACCCTTACACCTGGCGGCAGCTGACGGTCGGGGAAAAGCTCGAAAAGGTTCCCCGCGAGAAAGCGGCCGGATTTCGCGTTCAGCTGTTCAAGGACCAATATCTTCTGTACCGTTCGCTGACGGCCCCGACGAACCGAACGGTGCTGGGACACAATTTGGTCAGCGATTTCTTTTTGGGACGTTTCGATAAGGAAACCGGGATCGAAACGATCCTCGACGTCGAAATCGACGAAGAGGAATAGAATCGCAGGTCTTTCCAATTCAAAATTCTTTTCGAGAGTGAAGCATAAAAGTTGCTTTTTGCTCTTCGATTCTTCGTCCTGAAGGGACGACATGTCTCTAACCCCCGGCGTGAGCCGGGGGGAAATGGGCCGCAAAAAACACCCCAAGCCCCAACGGGGCGTAACAAAGCCGACAAGTGACGCCCCGGTGGGGCTAAAAAAGGAAGGCGTCTCCTTGCCCCCGGTTAAAACCGGGGGTTATCGACATTACGCCCCTCCGGGGCGAAGAGATACATTAACTCTCATACGACTTCTCTTCTTTTCTTAATTCAAAATTTGTAACCGTTCACGACCCTTGTTTTGGGATCGCGGATCGGAATCCTTTCGAAATAAAAGCCGGAAAGGAGCCGTATTCGGCGTATTGACGGTGTGTTGATGTTCAAGTGCCGACCGGTGTTCAATCTCAACACACCGTCAATGCGCTGCGTTCCTTTCCGGCTTTTGTTCTTGAACGATTTGTTACGGATTGGCCGCCCATTCGCGGGTTACGCGGAACGGTTCGAACAGGCCGTACCCAATCGTGTCGTAATCCGCGCCGGGACACTGCGGTTCCGGCCCTCGCCAAAACATTCCGGGCCAGGCCGTGCCGCGGCCGCTGCCGTTGTGATGCGGGCCGAGCAGGTTTTTCGGCGTGCCGAAGACGACCACCTCGATCTCGTTCTTGCCGGCGCGGACCAGTTTTGTGATCTCGACCTTCCAAGGGGCGCTCATCACGTATCCGGCCGTTTTGCCGTTGACGATCACCTTCGCGGTCGCTCCGTACCAGCCCTTCGGCGAGTCGGGCAGGTTGACGAAGTATTGGCATTGCATCATCTGCCCGAGATCGAAAGTCTCCTTATACGAAACGCCCGCCGCGTAAAACGGCATCCCCTGCCGGTTCCAGCCTTGCTCGAACGTCGCGGCTTCGAGGCCGCTGCCGTCGAGCAGGTGCGCGGCAGCCCGATCGAAACCGCCGAGAGCCAATTCGCTGGAAACCTTCGCGATCTTGACGTTCTTGATTTCAAGATACATTGGGATTCCCGATTCCGTTTTCCGTTTCAGTTCGGCTTCTTCTTCCGGCGACCGCGTATCGCTCATGGGGACCGACGGAAGATTTTCCGGATTGGCCGAATAAAATCGGACTTCCGAAAGCCCGACAAAACCGCAATCGCGGTCTGGCATCTTCGACCAATCCTTTTCGGGGGCCGGATATTCGACGCCGGCCCAATTCGATTTGATCTCGAAAATCAGGTATTGATTCTCGGGCAAAGCCCGCTTGCCTTCAAGCGAAACAATTTGCGGTCCCGAGGACGAACCTTCCTTGAGCGTGACCGTTTGCAGCTCTTCCTTGTTCGGATCGTTGAAATCCGCCGTCGGCGAAGTGTAAACGGTCATCGTCTTGACGCCGCGCCGGGTCAGGTTCCTCTCGTTATAGTTCCAGATTTTAAGCCGGTCGACAACGACCTTTTTGCCGAGATCGATAATCAGGTACGGAGCGGCATCGCCCGAACGGACATCCGCGCCGCCGAAACCGATCCCGCGAGTCAACCAGGAAACCCCTTCGATCGCATCGGAATGCGACTCGTTCGGCTCGGCCGGTTCCGGCGCCCGCAATCTTAGCGGCTGCGGCGGGCAGACGACGAACCCGTGGGCCGCCGATTCGAGCGAAAACTCTCCGAGCAGATACGCCGGTTCGATTTCGTTGTATATCGACATCGGCCGGGTCGTAATCACGACCTCGTTTTCGCCAACCTTCGCCGTCTTGGAAAGATCGACCTTGTAAAACGATCTATCCAACCACCAGGGAGAGTGGGAAGTGGGAAGTGAGGAGTGGGAAGTTGGGGATGAGGAGTCGGAAGTTTCGGAGTTCTGACTTC
Source organism: Thermoguttaceae bacterium (assembly GCA_031549145.1). GTDB lineage: Bacteria > Planctomycetota > Planctomycetia > Pirellulales > Thermoguttaceae > JAVBSX01. The sequence continues at coordinate 6,624 of JAVBQI010000206.1, forward strand.
CCACTTCCCACTTCCCACTTTCGTTCCGTTGCAGGTGATCTCGTACAGGTCGGCCCGTTCGATCACAATGCAAAGGGAGGAGAGCAAGTCCTTCATTTTCTCGTCCGTCCCTTCGTCTTGATCTCTCACAAAAAACCGATATGTCGCCGAGAAGCCGGTGTTTTCCGGGAATTTTTTGGTGATGAGCGAGTCCTTGAACTGGACGCCGTTATCCCAAGGGTTGCGGGTGATGCCGATATCGAGCCCGTTTTTCGCGAAGGCCCAATTATTGGCCTTGTAAAAATAGACCCCTTCGAGCTTTTCTTCGCCGACCTGAACGTCGAGGTAATCGAGCGTCAGGACGTTCGGTTCGAGCCGTTTGATTTCCGGGCCGTTCGGGGAATGCTGCGGCTTGAAGACGTTTTGCTTCTTGACGACCGGCGGGAAATACCATTCCTTGGGCAATTCCGGAGGGACGGGGTTGTCCCGGTTTGCGACCCGAACGTCGCCGGAAAGGACCAGCAGCAGGCTGCCGCACGGGGGCAATTCGTACCGGTATCGGATGTAGGGCCGGCCGACCTCTTCGCACGGATAGGGGGTGATCTTCCCGCTGTCCGGGCACCACCGATCGACGTGATCTTTGTTGCTGTAAACCCAGCCGCTCGCCGGTTCGTCGATACTGACGTTCGTGAGAAACACGACGTCCTGATCGCCGAGCCGACGACGATGATGATACACTTTGCCGGAATCGGTCGGCGGTTCGTAATCGCTCTTACCCTTCGCGTACTGTTCCTTGAGAATGCCGTTCGCCTGGACGAAGACGTTCCCGAGCCCGTCGGGAGCGACCCGCAGCCCGTCGGCGGCCGTCCGGTTCCAACCGGCGATCAACACCTGTTCGAGGCCGACCTTTTTTGCGTTCGCGGCATCGGCGAGCAGTTTCAGATATTGAATTCCGACCCCGCCCGGCTCGGCCCCGTCGACATATCGGGGCAGTTCGAAGTACAGCACTTGCGAGCCCGCTTTCGCGAAATTCGCGATCAGTTCGAGCGTTTTCGAATCGAGATTTTCCAATCCCGGCGGCAAGACGACCATATCATACTTCGCTTTGCCGACGACCAGCTTGCCGTTTTCGAGCGAGCCGAGTCGTTCGATGATATCTTCCGATCCGAGGTCGTACTCGATGTTCATCTTTTCGAACTCGTTGACGAACTCCTGGAATCGGTCGCCGATCTCCCGGAGCTTCGGCTCTCCCTGGTACAACCAGCCCGTCGTCGTCGGCTCGATCACGAGAATATTGTTGACCTGCCGGCCCTGGGAAAGGGCGTATTGAACCCGCGTGTTGTGATCGGCGAGAACGTGGTACCCTTCGAACCAGGGAGAATGGTACGAGAACGATTGGGGATGGTCCCGCTTTCGGGCGCCTCGGATCGTAACGTAGGACAAATGCTCGTTGATCGTGTTGACCCCGAGGGTCGTGATCCAATCGGCTTGCCGCTTCATGTCTTCGAACCGCAGGTCCCAACCGCCGGCCCCGTACAGTTCGCAAAGCGTCCGCGCATGTCCGAGTTGGTTCGCGACCGAGGAGAGTTCCTTGACGATGCGGACGTTACCGAACTGGGCATCGACCGTTTCCCGATATTGATTCATAAGAACGTCGATCGACGGTCGTTGGTGCCAAATGTACATCGCCATATTATCGGGCCCGTGCGAGGCCCCGGGCCAACCATGTTCCCAATAATGTCCCGTAAACTGCAGGTTGTTCGCCTCGCACCAATCGAAGCACGGCCGCGCCCAACGCTCGACGAACAGATCGAGCAGGAGCCGTTGATAATCGTGCCGGGCCTTTTTCCAATCGCCGACCGGACGGATGAGCGAAACCGCGGAATCGACGAGGGAATAGCCGTACTTCTTTTGGAAAAGCTCCGGAATCTCTTCGTTCCAGGTGATTCCTCCGGCCGTCTGCAAGTGCGGCTCGTCGGTAAAGATGCCGGGCACCCGTTTGCCGAACTCCTCGCCAACCTCTCGCTTATAAGCTTCGAAGGTCAATTCGATAAACTTTTGCGTAACCCCCGGTTTCAAAAGATCGACGTAATACTTATCGGCAAACCAAGGGCTGCTCGGAGCGAGCGAAATCGAGGCGATAATCCAGTTTCCCTCGGCCAGCCGACCGTCTTTCTTGGCCGATTCGGTCACGTTTTCGGAAGTGCCGTCCGCGTTGATTTTATAGACGTACCAAACTTCCTCGCCGATCGCGTCCAGCGATTTGACTTCGCGGAAGTTGAGCCCTTTCCCCCGGGATTCGGGCATCGCCTCGGGAACGAACCCGCCGGCAAAACCGCTGGGATACGAATTTTCGTCGTAAATCCAAACGTTCATATCCAATTTTTTCGCCTCATCAAGGGCTTCTTTCCAACGGGCGAACCATTCCTCGGTCAAATACGGCGTCATTAAACCGGGCCGGGGATGCACCCAAACCTGCTTGACATGTTGGGCGGCGAGATCGCGGAGCGTTTCGCGAATCTGCTGTTCGGTCAACCGGTCGTTCCAGGTCCAAAGCGGCCCGGTACTGTAATCCCGGCCGGGCCCTTGGCGGAAAGTTTCAGCGAATTCCGCGGCACTCGGCTCGGAAATCGGATTGAGTTTCGACATTTGTCCCGAAGCCGAGCCGAAGCTCAAAGCGAAGGCGAGGAAGAAAAAAGAAAGCACCCATTTCTGTTGCATTGTCGTTCTCGCGGATTGGGGGGTTGGTAAAAAGAGAAAGCATAAACAGCATCCCCAGTCTACCAAAAACCACGAGCAGAAGAAACCGGATGAAATGAAAAGGGAATGTTGAAAGCCAAACATCCCCCACTCCCCACTTCTCACTCCTCACTTCCCACTCAATATCACGCTGGTTTAAACCGCTGGTAGGCCCAGGCGGCGAGGGTTAGGAAAATCGCGAGGACGAAGATCGCCCCGAAACGGTACAGTTCGTGTACCCCGGCCATATCGACGATCAGCACCTTCGTCGAGGTCGCCGCGAAGAGCAGAATCGACATCCAACGGAGGATCGCCGAACGCCAAACGAAGCCGATGCAAATCAGCGCTCCGGCGAACACCGACCAGAGGATCGAGAGGGACATTTGCGCTTTCCAGGCTTCCTCTTCCGCGCTTTGCAGCAACCGGACGGCGTCGAAACATTCGAGCGAAAGAACAAGCCAGAGAAAAACGACCCCCGCGAAGGCGATAATCCGATAGGCCGTTCGTTCTTGCGGTTTTTCGACCTTGATGAGCGAAGCGAGAACGACTCCGGCGAAAATCAGGGCGGCGGCCAACAGCACCAGCGGTAAGGCGTACGGGTTGAAAAACGGTGTCGTGTAGGAGGGCCGTTGGAACAGGTCGAACGCGACTGCTTTCAAAAACGCGATCCCCAGGAAACCGACGGCGAGAATGCGCAAGATCGGCGAACGGGCCCTCGCAGCGAGAAACACGACCCCGACACCCAACGCGGTCCAAAAGACCGTGAGCGAGGTCGAGGCCAGAAATCGGCTGTTCGGCCAATCGGTTCGCAAATCGAAGTAATCGAAACATTCGAACGAGAGCGATCCCCAAAGCAGGCCGACGGCGCACAGTCCGAACGCGAGGAATCCGGTTCTTTCCCGAACGTTTTCAAGCGGTCGGGTCCGGTTCGTCCAGATCGAAACGGCGATCATCACGGCGGCGGGAATCGAAATCGAAAGGAAATATGGGTTCAAAAGCGGCTCTGTAAACCCGGGCCGGCAGAACAATTCGAAGCCGAGAATTTTCAACACGCAGGTCCCGAAAACCACCAGCCCGAAAACACGAAGCCAATTTGAACGGCCGAGCAGCCCGATCACGATCACGGTCCCCGCGAACACGGTCCAAAGCAGTGAGAGCGAGGCCGAGGCGATAAAATCGCGTGCCGCGTCCGTTCCCGGTCCGAGCGGGAGCGGGTTCTTATCGAAGTGGGCGAAACATTCGACCGAGAGAATCACCCAAAACAGTCCCAGCCCGGCCAAGCCGAAACCGGCGGCGAAATCGCGTTCGCGTTTGTCCGCGAGCGGTCGGAGCCGGACCGTCCCGACGGCGAGCCCTATGATCCCGAGGGCCGGGACAAGCATCGTCAAAAAGTAAGGATTGCAAAACGCGAGGGTGTAATCAGGACGCCGGAGGAGTTCGAGGGCCGCGATTTTGAGCAGTGTCCCGATCAGAACAACAAAACCACAGACCCGGAGCGGCAACGAGCGAAAGCGGAGCCCGAGTCCGAGCAAACCGAGCCCGTAAATCGTCCAAAGAACCGACAGTGTCCCGAGTGCGATGAGCCGTTTGCTTTCCCGGTCGAGGTTTTCGAGCGGAATCCGCAACACGTCGTACCGGAAAAAATACTGGAAACATTCGACCGACAGAATTCCGAGCAGGGTAAAAATGCCGACGATTCCGAGCGATCCCCAACGGTTGCGTTCCCCTTCGGCGTACGGTTTGCAGCGATACACTTGCAGCCCGACGGCGATCAGGAGCAGGCTCATGCCGACCAGCCCTGGGCAAAACGGGTTCGTGAGCGGTGTCTGCAATTCGCTGCGCAAGGCGAAATCGAAAAGGACGATTTTGACCGCGACGATTAAAAACCCGACAAAGCCCGCGTTTCGCAGCATCAGCGAACGAAAGCCGACGCCGACTTCCAACAGCACGAGGGCGAGCAATCCCCAAAGCACCGTGAGCGAAAGCGACGCCCAGTACGCGGACAAAGCGTACGTTTCCGAGCGGAGATCGAAAAACTGAACGCTTTCGTAGGATAGCAGCATCGCGAGAAAAACATAACCGGCCAGTCCGAGCCAACAGTTGGCGTTTCGGACGGAATCGCGGTCGAAGCCGTCGACGTTGAACAACGGCGGGGTGTCGTCCGGTTTCTTCCGGAGCAGCCGGTCCGTCAACACGGCGACGCCGATCACGACGACGGCGGCCGCGAACGACGGCAGCGCGAACATGTTGAACAGCGGCGTCAAAAGCTCCCCGTCTGCGATCGGCCGGGTCCGGAAAATATCGTAAAGCAACCGCACGGTCGCGAGCAGTGCGAACAGGCACGACATCGCGAAAAACGCCCGGTTTTCCTGCCGGAATCCGAAATACCACAAACCGGCGAAAACGGTTGCCCAACCGAGCGCGAACCAAGTCGCCTCGAAGTGCAGCGGAATCCCGATCGCGACAAATCCGAGTGCAATCACCGTCGCGGCACTCGGACCGGCTTTCCAGTAAATCGAGAGTTGCCGCTCGGCCTCGGCATTCCAAAGCCGTTTCAAATGCCGGGCGTACAGCACCGCGAGCAGGGCGTACCAGGCCGCTCCGGCGAAGGCGAAAATCCCGAGCCAATTGCCGAACGTCGGGTCGTCGTTGAGCAAAATCCAAATCGTGCCGAAAAAGAGGATCGGGGCGAGAATCGCCCGGACCGCATCGTCCCAGGTCGCCTTTTGTCGCGGCAACATCGCCGCAAGAGTCGTATCGATGAGGTAAATCGCGTAAAACGCACTTTGAAACGCGAGGACGGCCGCGAGCTTTTCCGGGTGCTCGTAATACCGGTCGTACCAGAGCCAAAATTCCGCCTGCGTTCCGAGAAACGCGATCAGCCCGAGCGGAGCCCGGTTCAGCAGGTTGACGAGCAGGACGACGCCGAGGTTCAAAATCGCCAAATACGTAAAGAACTCCGGATACCGATCGACCTCGCTCGAAAGGAGCATCGGGACGGCCAAACCGCCGAGAATCGAAATCACGCCGAGCAGCCGCGACTCGTAATACCAGGAGAGCAGGAACGAGCCGCAAACGATGAGCGACATCACGATCCCGGCCGTCGAGAGGGAAATCAGCTGATAAAAACCATAAGAAGCGTACCCGGCTTGAAAGATGATGATGATCCCGGCGCTTGAAAGCATAGTCGAGAACCGCCGCCAACCGAGGTTGGAAAAATATTTCCCGGCAGCGAGAAAGACGGCTCCGAACGCGGCGATGCCGAACACTTTGACCGCAGGGCCGATCCAACCTTGTTGGTTGGCATATCGAATAAAAAACGCGGCGGCCAGAACGAAGCCGACGACGGCGACCCAGCCGAGGATTTTGCGGCCGATCAGAAGTTCGAGCGATTGCCAGGAAAATTCGCCGCCGACCTGAGCCGGAGCGTGCGTTTTTTCCCATTCGGCATCCCCCGAGATTCGCGGTGCGGCGGGCGTCAGTTCAGGCGAGGCTGTTGGTTGTGCGGTTGCCGCAGCCGCTTGCCCGGGCGAGATTGTCGGCTCGGCGGCCGGGGCGAGTGGTTCTGCAAGTGGGACGACCGATTGTGCCGAAGGTGCCGGCTGTTCCGTAAAATTTGGTTTTTCCGGTGCGACCGGTGTCGCGACGAACAGCGGCGCTTCTTTTTTCGGCGGCTCAACCGGCGATGGGGCCGTTTGGGAGAATTCGGCTTTCGCCGAAAAAACGGCTCGAACGCCTGGTTGGGTAGAGGACAGTCGTCGAACCTCGTCTTTCAATTCCGTGATCCGGTTTTCCAGTTCGGAAATGCGCGAGCGTAAGACGAAGAAAAAGATGAACGCGATCGGTCCGGATAGGACAATGCCTGCTCCGATCAAAAATAAAAGAACGCCTCCCATTTCTCAGGCTCCTCGGCAAAAAATGACCGAAACGATAATCAACCTGATTTCATTATAGCATAATGGTTTTGCCAAAAAACGATAATATAGAGGGTTTGGCGAAATTATGAGTTCGCAAAAAATATGGCCCCGTCATTTCGACCGGAGCAACGCGCAGGGAGAAATCTCACCCTCGCGCGAGGGCCGGAATCCGCATTTTCGGCGAGGGTGAGATTTCTCCTTACGCTACGCTTCAGTCGAAATGACGCCTCTTTTTATTGCGTCAGGAATCACGACTGGCCCGACCCGGGCGAAGATGAGGCCTTTTCCGCCGCGCCGACGTCCGCCGATGCGGGGCTTTCCGAATGATCGTGACCGAGGATTCTTTTGTAGAAGGCCCCCGTCGTTTCCGACATGTGCCGCGTGATCACGTATAAGCTCGGAATGATGATCATCCCGACCAGCGTCGCCGCGACCATTCCCCAGACCGTCGTAATGCCGATCGAGGCGCGGCTTCCCGCTCCGGCCCCCGTCGCGACGGCCAAGGGCACCACGCCGATCGTGAACGCCAAAGCGGTCATCATCACGGCGCGGAACCGGACCCGCATCCCGGCCATCGCCGCTTCGTGAATCGACATCCCCTGTTCCCGCAAATGCTTGCAGTATTCGACCATGAGAATCGCCGTTTTCGCGGTCAAGCCGACGAGCATGAGCAATCCTAATTGGCAATAAATGTCGAGCGGCATTCTCATAATATAAAGTGCTATCATCCCACCGAGCGTCGCCGTTACGACCGAAAGCATGACGGAAATCGGCGTCGTCCAGCTTTCGTACTGGGCGACGAGGAACAGGTACGCGAAGATCATCGCCAGGGCGATGAGGAAGACGATCTGCCCCTCGTTTTGACTTTCCTGGTAACTCAGGTCGGTCCAGCTGATCTGGTATCCGGCGGGGATATCCCTGTGGACGAGCCGTTGGATGGTTTCCATCAACTCGCTGGAACTGACGTCCGGGGCGGCCTGGGCCCGGATCATCGCGGCGGGAAACATGTTGAAGCGTTCGACCTGACGGGCGCCCATCGTCCAGAGAATCGTCGCGAGGTTGTCCATGGGAACGAGAGCCCCACGGTCGGAGACGACGGTCAACTGGCCGATCGCGTTCGGATTTTCGCGGTATTCCGCTTCCGATTGAATGACGACCTTGTACGTTTTGCCGTACATGTTGAAATCGTTGACGTACAACGAGCCGAGCTGTGTTTGCAGCGTCCGAAAAATCGCATCGACGGAGACGTTCATCGCCTCGGCCTTGTCGCGGTCGATTTCGAGATGAATCATCGGCGTGTCCATACTGAACGAGGTGTTCGCGTTGAACGCCTTGCCGGATTGCAGGAGTTTCGAAACGAGCGAATTCGCCGCCTCCGAAAGCTCTTCGAGCGATTGGTTGCCGACGGCCTGCAGCGCGAAGCTCACCCCGCCGGTCGATCCGAGACCGCTGATCGCGGGCGGAATGAACACGTTGACCTTGCCTTCGGTGATCGCACCGCAGCGTTGCATGATCTCCCGTTGGATGTTTTCGATCGAGGTTTCCGGAGTCGTACGCTCTCCCCACGGCTTGAGCCGGACGGTGATCTGGCCCATGTTTTCCGCATCGCCGGAGGAACGGCTCCGGACCGGAACGGCGATACAGAAATTGACGCCGTCGATTTTTTCGACGATTTCGACGAATTCCCCCAAGACCGCTTGCGTTCGCGGGAGCGACGCTCCGGCCGGGAGGATCACTTCGCAAAACAGGGTTCCTTTGTCTTCCTTGGGCAAAAACGCGGACGGGATCCGAACGAAAAAGGCGTAGTTGCCGTAAATGATCGCGGCCAGGATAAGAATCGTGACGATGGGAAACCTCGCCAAAAAGCCGCCGATTCCCAAATAACGGTTGCGCGTAAATTCGAGCCCGATGTTGAACCATTTTCCCCAGCCGCGGCTTTCGCCGGTGTGCCGCAACAGAATCGCACAAAGTGCCGGGGACAGCGTGAGCGCGACGAGCGCGGACAAGCAGAGGGCGACGCACATCGTGATCGCGAATTGTCGGTAAATCGTGCCGACCATCCCGCTGAAGAACGCGAGTGGGGCGTAAATCATGACGACGACGAGCGTGACGGCGATCAGCGCACTGGTCAGCTCTTTCATCGCCCGAAACGCGGCCTCGCGCGGCGAAAGCCCGTCGTCGTGAATGAGCCGCATACAGCATTCGACGACGCAGATCGCATCGTCGACGACGAGACCGATCACCAGGATCAACCCGAACATCGTCAACGTATTGATCCCGAGTCCCAGAACGTACATGAACAGGAACGTCCCGATGATCGAGACCGGAATCGCGATCGTCGGAATCATCGTCGCCCGCCAGTCCTGGAGAAAGACATACGTGACGAGAACGACAAGCAGGAAGGCGATGACGAGGGTGATGAAAATTTCGTGCATCGAGGCGTAGACGAAGAGCGTCGAGTCGTATCCCATCTGCCAATGCATCCCTTCGGGAAAGCCCGCGGACATTTCGCCGATGAGTTTTTTCGTCGCGTCGATCACGGTCAGGGCGTTGGCGTCGCTGAGTTTGAAGACGGCCAAGACCCCGGCGGGCCGGCCGTTCAAGGTTGACATTCCGGAATAGCTTTCGGCCCCGAGTTCGATTCGGGCGACATCCGAAAGCCGGACCAGCCGCCCATCGGCTCCGGCGCGGACGATGATATCGGCGAATTCCGAAATCTCGCGGAGCCGGCCCTTCGTATCGACCTTGAACTGCATCGCCGCACTGGAGGCTTCCGTCCCAATCGAGCCGGTCGCCGCCTGAATGTTTTGGCTTTGAATCGCCGCCCGAACGTCTTGTTGGCCGATGCCGTAATACCGCATCCGGATCGGGTCGAGCCAGACCCGCATGCTGAAACGCATTTCGCTGAAGATCGAGGCTTGTCCGACGCCGTTGATCCGGGCGACGGCATCCTTGACGTTGTTGCTGACGAAGTTGCTCAGGAACAGTTGCGTGTGGTCCGGATTGTCGCTCGTAAAGACGATCGAGGCGAGGAAGTCGGCCGTCCGCTTGGCAACGTTGATTCCCCGCATGGTGACTTCGCTCGGCAAGACCCGTTCGGCCCTTTTGACGGCGTTGTTGACGTTGACCATCGCGATGTCCGGATCGATATCCGGCTCGAACGTGAGGGTCAGGCTGTAACTGCCGCTGTTGTTCGAGACGGACGAATAATAGATCATCCCTTCGATGCCGTTGATTTCGGCTTCGAGCGGGGAGGCGACGGCATCGGCGATGACCTGGGCGCTGGCCCCGGTGTAGGTCGCGGAAACGACGATGGTCGGCGGAGCGACTTCGGGATATTCGGCGATCGGCAGCCGTCCGACGCAAATCATTCCCCCGAGGACAAGGAAGAGGGAAATGACCATCGCGAATTTGGGACGCCGTATGAAAAAGTCGGAAAACATGGGTTGGCAGGGAACGATAAAACTTAGGGATTGACCACCGAAAGGGCGGCGTCTTTTTCCTTCGAGGAGACGGGTCTGACTTCCGTGCCGGCGACGATTTTATTGGTGCCTCCGACGACGATCTGTTCCCCGGGAACGAGGCCGGAGCTGACGACGTATTTGTCGAACACCTGTTGGCCGAGCACCACCTCGCGGCGTTCGATCTTATCGTCGGGGCCGAGCACGAAGACGTATTGTTTCCGGCCGTCGATCATGACCGAACCGACGCTGATCGCGGGGAACGGCTCCTTGAATTTTTCGGCGAGCTGGACTTTGGCGAATCCGCCGGGCAAAAGTTGGGCATCGTGATTCTCGCAAATCAAATACACCGCGATCGTCCCCGTTTGGCGATCGACCAGGTTGTCGAAAAAGTCGATCTTGAATTCTCCCGTGTACGGCTGGCCGTCGGTCCGAAAAATATGGACGTCCGCAAGAGGCATCCCTTCTTCGTTGCTTTGGAAATACCGCATAAAATCCGTTTCGCTCAGGGTGATTTTAACGGAAATCGGATCGTACTGGACGATGGTCGCGAGCACCCCGGAGGTCGGATTGATGTAATTGCCTTCGCTGAATTGCTTGGCCCCGATCCGACCGGTCAAGGGCGCATAAATTTTCGTGTACGAGAGATCGTTTTCGGCCAGGGTCAGATTCGCCTTCGCCTCGTCCAATTTGGCCTTTTGAAACGCCTGGGTCCGACGAGCCTCGTCCAGTTCCTGTTCGGCGACGACCCGACCGGTGTGCAGCGTGCTGATCCGGTCGAACTCTTTTCGAGCCAGTTCGATTTCGGCTTCGATTTGCCGGACGACCGATTCGGCCGCCTTGACGTTCACCGTATAGATCGTGTCTTCGATTTCGAAGAGCAGGTCCCCTTTTTGAACGGTCGAGCCTTCCCGAAAAGCGACACTGTCCAGAAAACCGGAAATGCGTGGGACAAGGGCGACGGTTTCCTTGGCGGTGACGATGCCGACATAATGCTTGGGCTGGGAAGCGTCCAATGTCTCGACCGGTTCGACCCGAACGCTGGGGAGAGTTTTCGAGAGCCCTTGCGCTGCGGCGGATTGCCCTAAAAAAAGGACGGACAAAAGAAACGACGCGATCTTCAAATAAAATGGAATGTCCTCACGGAACATTTTGAACACCTTTGTGATTGAGAGGGGGTTGTTAGAGACGTCAGATTTTTGGTTGTAGGCCGTAGGAATATGTTGCCAACCCGGAACAGGAGCGCTCGTCATACCCCGGGTTTTCCGAAAAAAGGTTTATCTCGCTTCCGGCGGAAGGGCGAAGGCGCGGTTGAGGCACTCGCCGTTCGTCAAGAGCCAGTGTCGACCGTTCAAATCGAAGATGACGTTTTCATCTTCCGCTTCGACCAGGGTTCCGACAAAGGAACCGATCCGGATTTTGTCGTTGAGATGAACGACGATCGGCTCGCCGCTCGCCGCGGTCCGGTCGGTCAGCCAGATTTCCGGCACGCCGTTGACGTAGTTGACGGCCGTCAGGTACGTGTAATCCGCCTTGTCCAATCCCGGCCGTGCGTACTGCGTCAAGCTCCGGTTCGCGACGGAAGCGTAGGTCGCGAACGGGCCCGAGGCGAGCCGTTTGAAATACCCTTCGGGCAGCTTGTCACGCAGCGGATAGTACGCGTTGGGGTCGCTCGGAGGATACAGGGCGGCCCCTTCGAAAACGGCGTCGATTTTCATGTTTTCCGATTTTTCGATCGGCGTGATTTGAAGCGAGGCGATCCGATGCAGGAACGGTGCCCAGTAGAATTCGTAGAGGAACCGAGCCAATCCCTCGGAGGAGAGACGGCCTTGCATTTGAAAACGGTAGGCATACCCATAGGCGGCCTGGGTCGGGTTGTAGGAATCAATTTGCGGCTCCTCGATGCCGCAGAATTGGCCGAGTTCGAGCAGCCAGTTCTGGTACAACATTCTCGCCGAATTCGGGATTCGCGGGAGCGAACGGTAATAGTAGTTCTGGTTCCCTTGCAGGAACGTCTGCATCGTCGCGATATTAGCCTGGAACTGCTTCGTGTAGGCCTCGAAATCGGTGATTGCCTTGTTCAATTTCGCCCGCGGTTCCTTGTATTGGGTCCGATAGGCCCATGTTCCTCCGTACCAAAGCACGAAAAGAACGAAACCGATCAGGAGCAGGATGTTACGATAATTTTTCATGGGTTTTCAAATAGTTGTACTGTCTCACTTATGTTGCCTTGTTTCTCAATGAAAGCCCGGAAACCGCGGCAAGGCTGTAGACCGTAGGGAACGGTTGGAAAACGAGCCCTACAGCCTACGGCCTTAATCCAAAGTTCCGTTGCAATAACTGAGACAGTACAAATAGAGAATAACATATCATTCTCAATTAGAACAGAAACAGGAGCGTTTGACAAGAGTTTCCAAACAGGAGGGTGTTGTCCCATTGGCACAATTTGTCCTCACACTCCAATAATATTGACGACGATCGGCGTGTTTCGTTACAAATGACTCAAGGCGAGGCAACTTGCCCAAACTCTCCGACGGTATTATGGCAGTCGGCTCGATAAGAATCGCGAACTCCAAAAAAATGGGAATTTCAATACCCAGCTCCTTGAATCTTTCGCGAAAGCGGATATATTGGCGATTTCCTAGATAATGGGTTTTCTTGGTGTGGGCAATGTTTGGTCCGGACCAAGCCCGAAATCTTTTTCGTATCTTACCAGATTCGTCAGTTTATCAGAGTCAAAGTCGCTGGAAAAACATTATGCCGAGACCGCAGGGACAAAAACGGAACAATCGTTTCAATCAGAAAAAACGGACCAAGCAGAAAATTCGCGGAAAAAAGAAAGATCCGTTGGTCGTTGACGGGCAGCGTCCCCGGCCGATGTTCGTCGATTATAAAGACGTCGAACTTTTGAGAAAATTGACCTCCCGGCAGGGAAAGATCATCAGCCGACGAAAAAGCGGTTGCAGCGCCGTTAGCCAACACGCCGTCGCCGCCGCGATCAAGCGGGCCCGCTTCATGGGACTGCTTCCGTACCGGGCCGACTGATTTTTTCGGTGTAATATGCACTAGCCCCAAGCGGTGAGCGCAGGGCGATAGTATCACGCACGTTTTTATCACCCCGCGCTCACGCTTGGGGCTGGTATTTGTATTAACGGAAACGCGAAACGCCGCCGACGGATTTCAGTAGATAAAGGGAAGAGAGGAAAAGGTTTTTGAGACACTTTTCCCTTTTCCCTTCTTTTTTTGCCGTGATTTATTCGGCAAGACATTCATTTCAGAACGATTTTCAATTCCCGATTGAAAAATGGAACAGGCAATGCTGAAAGCGGACGTTCTCATCGAAGCGATGCGTTGGATTCGCCAACATCGCGGCAAAATCACCGTGATTAAGATGGGAGGGAGTCTTATGGAGGATGCGACCGCGATCACGCACCTTCTTTTGGACGCCGTTTTTATGGAAACGGTCGGCATGCGGCCGGTGATCGTACACGGTGGCGGGGCGGCTATCTCCAATGCGATGACCAAGGCGGGAATCGAGCCGCGTTTCGTCCAAGGCCGGCGGTACACGGATACCGCGTCTTTGGAAATCGTGCAACAGGTGCTCGGCAACGAAATTTCTTCCGCCCTCGTCCGGGAAATCGAGATTCTCGGCGGATCGGCCAAAGCGCTGAGCGTCCCACTTGGGACCAACGTTTTGCACGGGGAAAAATTGTTCCTTGATAATGAAAAAGGGGACAAAATCGACATGGGTTTCGTCGGGCAGGTGACCCGCGTCGACACCCGGACGATTCTCGATCTGTGCGGCGATTGCGCGATTCCGGTGATCCCCTCGCTCGCGGTCGCCGACGACGAATCGGGGCAAGTGTTCAATGTCAACGCCGATACGGCGGCGACGGCCGTCGCCAAAGCCTTGCAGGCGGAAAAACTCGTTTTCGTAACGGAAGTCAACGGCGTTCGAACGAACCCGGACGACCCGGAGTCGATGATCGACTCGATCAACGCCGACAAAGCGAGGGAAATGCTCGCTTCGGGGGCGATTACCGGCGGGATGATCCCGAAAATTCAAGCCTGTTTGGAGACATTGGAGCGGGGCGTTAAGAAAATACACATCATCAACGGCCGGTTGCGGCATTCGCTGTTGCTGGAAATCTTTACCAGCATGGGCGTCGGGACGGAAATCACCGACGTTTGACCGTTGAGAACAGGGGGGATTTCGCGAAAATTCCCATGTTTTTTCATTTTTCTCAAACGATTGGCCGCTCGAAAGCATCTAAGCCAATAACGTTAATTTGGGCGGTTTCGTCAAAAACTGACCGTTCTCGGCAATAATCGGGCGATTCCAAAAAACCAGCGCCGCGATAATCTTTTTTGACGATGAGTGAGAAGCCGGGTTGCCCCATTGAGCCGGTACTCCGCGTTGAATCACTAATCCGCATTGGATCGGCGATCCGCGTTTTTTTGATTTTCGGGAAAAGTTCGATCCCCAAAAACGCCCGATCGTACCGAGCCTGTGTATAATGGTGCATTGAGAAAGGCACAAGTTTTCCAATCTTTTATTGCAATGACACGAATCGAGATTTTTCGCCGGTTGTTTAACGCTCAAAGTCAAACCCCTTCTTCCCGGATTCGCGTTTCCCGTTCGCTGATGTTCGAACCGTTGGAAGAGCGGCTCGCTCTCAATGCGGCCCCGATCTTGCAGGGCTTGCCGGAATACATCAACCTGACGCCCGGAACGAGTTATCACGTCGCACTCGACGGAAAAGACGACGACGGCGACAATTTGACGTTTACCGTCCAGAACTCGAACAGCACTTTGCTGAATGCTTCCGTTCTCGAAGGGAACGAAAGCGTCAAGTTTACGGTTTACGAAAAAAATTCTTCCGGAAGCTGGGCCAAACTGGGCGATATCACTTTCGAGCTTTTCGATAAGGACGTGCCGTTGACGACGAAACGGATCAAGGAGATCATCGCCGGAACCGAAGGGGCCAACGGGCAAGTCGTCTCCTACAACGGTGTCCCGATACATCGGGTAATCGACGGGTTCATGTTACAAGGGGGGGATGTCCTCTACGGAGACGGCCGGGGTGGGACCGGGACGAAATTCGACGACGATTACGTCGACGTCCTGCAACATTCCGGTCGCGGGATCGTTTCGACCGCCAACTCGAACAACAAACAAACCGGGGTCAAGAACACCAACGACAGCCAGTTCTTTATTACCGATAACGCGACCCTGTCCCTGGATGGGAACCACACGATTTTCGGTTTCGTAACGGAAGGGGACGAGCTTCGCGAATACCTCAACGCGGTCGAGACGCACACGGTCAAAGAAACCTGGGGGACGCGAACCGACGTTCCCGTCAACGACCTGAAAATGGACGATTTCACCGTTTTTACCGACCAGGAAAACGGGACGCTCCGGATTGTCGTTCCCAAGGATGCCGCCCCGGGAACGACGACGCTGACGGTGATGGTCTCGGACGGCGTCAACGAGCCGGTCCCCTACGAAATCAAGGTCAACGTCATTGCCGAGCCGACGGCGGCTCCGACATGGTCGCCGCCGACCACGATCGACCTCAAGGCCGGCCAAACCTACAAATTCACCCTCCCGGATTACGCGGTCCCGGGGCAGGTCGATTACACCGCCCTCAAAGTGACCGGCTATTCTTCGGACGATTTGAAGGTTTCGATCAACGGGCGCGAGGTCACGATCGAGGCTCCCGCGACCGGCGGCGGCTTGCAATGGATCGTCGTAACCGCGAATCCGCGAGACAACGACAGCGCGACCTACACCGGCTACTCTCCCAAGGAGCAGTTTATCCCGCTCTTTATCACCCCGAGCGCCCCGACGATCAAGCTCGCCGAATCGGCGGACACCGGGACGGTCGGCGACAACGTGACCTCGAAAGACAACACCTCCGGGAACGAACTGGTTTTCGAGGTCTCCAACGTGCTCGACGGAGCGACGATCACGCTGTACCGGGACGAATACGAAATGCCGTTCGAGATCGTTTCGTCCGTTTCCCAAAGCAACGGGCTCAAGACGCTGACCGTCAAGGCCAAGATCGAGAGCGCCCAGCAGAAATTGAGCGACGACACCTATACGTTTTCGGCTTCGCAGACCTTTGTGCCGGATTCGATGTTCGGACACGACTCGATGATCAGCGATCATGCGGCGGACCTCGCGGTCGTGATCGATACGAAGGCTCCGGTCTTCACGTCCCCGAGCGGCAGCTCGATTTTCGATGCGACGGTCGGCTCGGAACTGGCGATCAACTTCCGGACGGACGATCACCTGAACGGCAAGGTCAAATACACGATCGATTCGGTCCGAAAAGGGAATCCCGGGAGCTCCGTCGAGATTCCCGAGGGGATGTCGCTCGATGCCGCGAGCGGTCGGCTGAGTTGGACGCCGGTTTCGGGACAGGCCGATGATTACACGATCATCGTTCGGGCGACGGACGGGTCCGGAAATACGGCGACCCAATCGGTTCAGGTTCTTTTCCAAAACGGACCGGAGTTTACGATTTCGGGGCCACTCACCGTCGACGAAGGGGAAGAGATTGTTTTGGAATTGGCCGTTACCGACCCCGATTTCTCCGGGGAGGTCACCTTCGAGCTTTTGGAAGGTTCGTTCCCCTCGGGGAAGGATTACCGAATCGAAAAAACCGGCGAACGGACGGCCCGATTTATTTGGACGACGACCGAGGCGGACGGCCCCGGGGTTTACGAGCCGGTTTTCGTTCTCCGCGATTCCGAAAACAATTCGCGGCGGAAAAACGTGATTTTGACGGTCAACGAAATC
>JAVBQI010000112.1:0-27653 GCA_031549145.1 Thermoguttaceae bacterium
CATGCCGCCGCAGCCGATTTTTTCGAGAATCTCCAGCTGCGGAAACGCCGCCGCGACCGCCGCGAGGTCGGGAGCCGACGGCTCCGGTTGCCCCGATTCGGACGGGGGGCCGGTTTGAGCGGCCAATTCAAGCAAACAGGCGGGGCAAAGGCCCTCGGCCGCCTCGGTGGTGATTTGGGCTCTGCAAACTGAGCAGACTTTCGCGGAATGTTCGAAATTCGTGTCGGACATGGTATAACTCGAGTTGTTGGGAAACGTTATTCTAACCAATATATAGGGATTTTGGACCGCGACAGTAACAGGAAAATCGTCGTTTTTTCTTCCCAAAAGAGCCGGGGACGAAGCGTACCCGCGCAGTCCCCGGACAAGCTCACACTCTCACACGCTTTGATACACCACATTCGGGGATTGCGTTGTTTTGTGATACCGTCCGGGGATTACGCTGCGCTTCATCTCCGGCTCATTTTCGTTTGGCGTTCCGTTGACGAGGGGGCGGGAATTTTCTACAATGAGTCGTTTACTTTTCGTCTCATCCTTCAATTCCTGCCGTTTTTATGAAACCACGTTGTATTTGTTCCGGTATTTTGTTCGCCGATGTCGCCTGTTGGCCGATCGACCATCTCCCGGTTGCAGGGGAAATGATCGAAACCGAAAGAATCGAGCTCAATCTCGGCGGCTGCGCTTCGAATGTCGCCCTCGACCTCTCGAAATTGGAAGTGCCCGTCATTCTCTCCGGCTACGTCGGGGACGACGCCTTCAGCGATTTCATTCTCAAGGCCGTTGCCGCTCCCGGGGTCGAGACCTCCCTGGTCGGCCGAGTACCGAATGCCGGTCCCGGAACGGCGATGCACATCAACGTACAGGGGCAGGACCGGCGGTTCGTCTGTACGACCGGGGCCAACGATGATTACACGATCGACAACGGGCTGCGGGGGATCGTCGTCGAAACCGGAAAATCCGAACCGAAAACGAAAGTCCTTTACCTCGGCGGATTCCTGATGCTTCGCAGTTTGGAAAACGAAGCGACGGCGCAGTTTCTTCGATTGGCCCGGGAAAACGGTTGGAAAACCGTACTCGACGTCGTTCCCTATGGCAAGCGGAATTATTGGGACGCCGTTCGCCCGCTGCTCCCGTACGTCGATATTTTTATGCCAAACGATACGGAAGCGGAATTGATTTGCGGCAAGAAAGATTCGATCGAGCAGGCGAAATGTTTTCTTGAGGCCGGGGCGAAAACGGCGTTGATCACGCAAGGGGAAAAAGGGACGCTCTATTATTCGGACGACCTTAAGTTTCAAGCGGACATCTTCCGGACAGAATTCGTGAGCGGGGCCGGTTCGGGGGACGCCTTTGCCGCCGGGCTGATCGCGGCGATGCTCGAGGACCTTTCCCCGGAAGAATGCATTACCTGGGGGAGCGCTCTCGGGGCAAGCTGCGTTCGCGGGGTTAGCACGACCGGCTCGGTTTTTACCCGCCGTGAGGCAACGGAGTTTTTGAAAGAGAACCGACTTGCGATCAAGACGTTCGGTTGAGAAATCGGCAAAGCGCGGAGTACCGGCTAAATGGGTGGGCAAGCGATGCGGCGTTTCTCTTTTTTGATTTTTCTGATTCTGTTCGGCGGACTCTTTGGGCCCGCGCGAACGGTTTTCGCCGCTGCGCTGCCGGAGTTTATCGACACGGGCCATCAGCTGCCCGGGACGCCGACGCCGCTGCCGCTGATCCGACCCGTTTTCGAGAACGGGGCCGCCGTCGTTCTGTACGGAATCGCCCTCGTTCTCGCCGGTTTGGCCGTTTACCGTTTTCGATCCCGGCGTCTGCTGTTTTTGCTCTCGATCGCTTCCGTCGCCGTTTTCGGTTTCCTGCTCGGCGGGTGTCCCTGTCCGATCGGCTCGCTGCAAAGCGTCGTCGCCGCCGTTTTCCTGCCCGGTTTCGTCGTTCCCTGGGCGGTGTTGATTTTGTTCGTCTTGCCGCTCGTTTTCGCGCTCTTTTACGGCCGGGTGTTTTGCTCTTCCGTTTGCCCTTTGGGCGCGGTTCAGGAAATCGCCGCCCTCAAACCGCAACGGATTCCGATTTGGCTCGAACACGCGCTCGGCACGTTCCGCTATTTTTATCTCGGCGTCGCCGTCGTGTTCGCCTCGACCGGGCTTTGGTTCATCCTCTGCCGCTTCGATCCGTATGTCAGTTTTTTTCGGATGAGCGGAATGCGAACCCTTCTTTTTTTCGGCGGAGCCTTGCTGTTGCTCGGGGTTTTTATCGCGAGGCCGTATTGCCGTTTTCTTTGCCCTTACGGGGCTTTGCTCGGACTTTGTGCGAAGCTGTCGAAGCGGCATGTTTCGGTTACGCCCGGGGAGTGTACAAAATGTCGGCTTTGCGAGGAGATTTGTCCCTATGAGGCGATTCGACGACCGACGCTGGAGCCGACGGCGGACGAGCGAAAGTCGGGCCCGCTCCGGCTGTTGATCATTCTTTTGACCGCGCCGCTGTTGATCGCGTTTTTCGGCTGGGTCGGTTACCGAACGGCGATGCCGGTCGCCCGAATGCATATCGACGTCAAACTCGCGGAGCTTTTGCGGGCGGAAGAAACCGGTCTCGTCCAAGAACGGGGAATGTTTCGCGAAACGCGGGCATTCCAAAAAACGTTGAATACGAACCAAAGCCAATACTTGAAGGCGGCCCATGTGTTTGCCCGGGTTCGGACGGCGACGACGCTTTTGGGCATTTGGATCGGGCTGGTGATCGTCGCGAAACTCGCGAGCCTCGCGATGCGACGCCGCCGCCTCGAATACGAGGTTGACCCGGCCCGTTGCGTCGCTTGCGGCCGCTGTTTCTGGTATTGCCCGAACCAGAAGGGAGGCCGTGTCTTTTTGGAGGAAACGGGAAACCCGTAGTATATCCCAAAGCCAGTTTTGTGAACCGTGCCGTTTAGCCGAGCGCCGCAGACGCCGGTGTCGAACGGGATACTCGCAATTTTAGTGATGGTCGGGTCGTAGAGCGTTTTTCGTTTTTGTTTGTAAGTTATGGACCGTGTACAAGGTCCGCAAGTTGCGCTGCGCTACACTTGCGGCTCTTTGTTGTCTGAATTGTTTGTGATTCTCAGTCCAATAAAAAAACCGGAGGGTCTCGAATCATCGAAATCCTCCGGTTAAATTTGACAACCGAAATTCGGTCAACACATTATTCGCAACCGGCCGGGTCGCAAACCGCCGGCTCGCACGGATCGCACGGCTGGTAAACCTGGACCGGCATCTCGTAGGTTACGACCCGAGGGACGCAACGCGTAACCGTAACCGGAACTTTCTTGGCGACGAGTTCGCAACCCATCACGGTCTTCTCGTACTGGACTGGTTTCAAAACCGTGTAGTTCACGTCTTTGACGCAACGCTGGGAGACCATTTTGCAAACCTGGTAGGTGCAATTCTTGACCCGTTGTTCCGGAACCATTTTGCAAACCTGATAGGTGCAGGTCTTGACCCGTTGTTCCGGAACCATTTTGCAAACGGTGTAGTTGCAAACCTTGGTTTCCGGAACCATTCGGCAAACCTGGTAGGTGACGGTTCGAACCCGTTGTTCCGGGACCATCTTGCAAACCTGGTAGGTGCAGGTCTTGACTTCGGGGACCATCTTACAAACCTGATAGGTGCAGGTCTTGACCCGTTGTTCGGGGACCATCTTGCAGACGGTGTAGTTGCAAACCTTCGTTTCCGGAACCATTTTGCAAACCTGATAGGAAACGTTTCGGACTCGTTGTTCCGGAACCATTTTGCAAACGGTGTAAGTGCAAACCTTTGTTTCGGGGACCATTTTGCAAACGGTGTAGTTGCAAACCTTGACCCGTTGTTCGGGAACCATCTTGCAGACGGTGTAGTTGCAAACTTTCGTTTCGGGAACCATCTTGCAAACCTGGTAGGAAACGGTTCGGGTCTTTTGTTCGGGGACCATTTTGCAAACGGTGTAGTTGCAAACGTTCGTTTCGGGACCCATTTTGCAAACGGTGTAGTTGCAAATCTTGACCCGTTGTTCGGGGACCATCTTGCAAACGGTGTAGTTGCAAACCTTCGTTTCGGGAACCATCTTGCAAACCTGGTAGGTGCAGGAGCGGACCCGCTGTTCCGGAACCAGCTTGCAGACTTTGTAATTACTCACCCGCTGTTCGGGAACCATACGGCAAACCTGGTAGGAAACGGTTTTGTAGCAGGTTTCCGGGACGTATTTGACGCAGTTGACGGTCTTGACGCAGTTGTCGACGACCCAAACCCGTTTGGTGCATTTAATCGGCGGGCATTGAACCTTGACCATCGTATAGCGTTTCGGATTGCAGGCGGCCGGATTGCAAGGGTCGCTGCTCGGATGTTCGCAGGCGGCCGGCTCGCACGGATCGCTTTCGGCGAGGACACACTTGTTGACGATCGGTCCGGGCACTTCGTACACTTGCGTTTCCCAATGTCCGCTCCGGTAGGGAACTTCCTTGGTATAATGAACCGCCTTGCAAACGGTGTAGGGAACCTCTTTTTGGCGAGTTTCGTAGACGGGTCGGCAAACCGTGTAGGCCCGCTGCCGGTTTTCCCAAACCGGGACGCAAACGGTGTACGGAATCTGCTTGACGCGGGTTTCGTAGGTTTTCCGCATCACGGTGTATTGCTTTTGCCGCTGTTCGTAAACCGGCTTGCAAACCGTGTAGGGAATCTGCTTTTGCCGTTGTTCGTAAACGGCTTTCATTACCGTGTATTGCTTTTGCCGTTGTTCGTAAACCGGCTTGCAAACCGTATACGGAATCTGTTTGTAACAGGTTTCGAAAGTTTTCCGCATCACGGTGTATTCTTTTTGCCGCTGTTCGTAAACCGGCTTGCAAACCGTATAGGGAATTTGCTTTTGGCGTTGTTCGTAAACGGCCCGCATCACGGTGTATTGCTTTTGCCGCTGTTCGTAAACCGGCTTGCAAACCGTGTAAGGAATCTGTTTGCAGCGGGTTTCGTACACGGCTTTCATAACCGTATATTGTTTTTGTCGCTGTTCGTAAACCGGGACGCAAACGGTGTAGGGAATCTCCTTGCAACGGGTTTCCCAAACGGGTCGCATCACCGTGTATTGCTTTTGACGGGTTTCCCAAACCGGTTTGCAGACCGTGTAGGGAATCTGCTTGCAGCGGGTTTCGTACACGGCCTTCATTTCCGTGTACTGCCGCTGCCGCTGCTCGTATACCGGCTTGCAGACGGTGTAGGGAATCTGCTTTTGGCGTGTTTCCCAAACCGGCTTACAGACCGTGTAATGAATGGTTTTAACCCGCGTTTCCCAAACCGGTTTGCAGACGGTGTAGGAGACCTGCTTCGTGCAGACGACAGGTTCGTAACGTGTGCAGAGTACGGTTCGGGGAACCTGAACTCGTTCGTAACACGTTTTGTAGCAAGTAACCTGTTCTTTTTCGTAGACGATTTTCTGGCATGTCCGCATTATGGTGCAGCATTGGTCCGTGAAATCGCTAACGGCCGGCCGGCACGCTTGATAAAGCGATGCCCCGCAATAACCTGCTTTGGCCGAATTCGCCGTCAGCGCAAGGCCGAGACCTATCGCGATCGCCAGCGTCCTCAAAACCCCTCTCATCTAAGCCTCCTTTTAAACTCGATGCAATTCGGTAGAGATTTTTGTTTTCTGTAGCCCTGAGTTCCCCCAAAAAAAGAGAATAGGCTGAAAAAGCGTACTATACAAAAACGGCCTTTGACGGAGAAAAATGAGAAGATACGCGCTTTTTCCTAAATATCTTCTTTCCCACAAAATTTGACACATCCGGGTCGATTGTGTCGATTATTTTGCGCCGTTGTATTTTTCAAAAAAGGAATTTCTCGAAAATTCTTTATCCAACCGGAAATTTCGACCTTGGTTCTGGGAAACCAGGGAAAGTTTTACGGTTTTTCATGTTTCGAATATTATAGACCGTTCAACAGATCGTGTAGGCGTTTTTTTGCTCTCTTGGACCGTTCCAAACGGCATTTTCAACCTAATCAAAATGTAAAACGTTCTCGAGTTGTCCAATAATGAAAAAATACTTGTACAATCCCGCTTAAGTTGGAGTATCGTCAAACTCGGTAATTCACTTTAGCGAAAGTAGAGGGGAAAATTAAATAAAATGGGAAATACGGGCAAAAAAATTGCCTTTGCGAAAGAAACGACACTTTCGGGAAGTGACAACCGTATCGAATCTGCGAAAGCGTCCAGTTGCAAGACTAGAGGCTATAGACTGTAGGCTGTAGGGAATGGTTGGAAAGTGCCAATGTCGTTTAGCCGAGCGGCGAAGACGCCGGTCCCCTATCGAGACAGCAACCTTGTCCCAAAGACAATTGTGTACAATAAAAAGATAATCGGCGGAATCACACCGATCAGCGATTCGCGAATTCCGGGACGAATTCCCGGAGACGTTGGCGAAGGAGAGAGCGAATGTCCCGGGCACTGTCGATCGCAAGGGCCTCTTCGGCAACCTCGCGACAAAAGTCGATGCTGACGGACCGACAGACTTTTTTGATTTCCGGCAGAATATTCGGAGAGCAACTGAAACTGCGAAGCCCCATGCCAAGTAGCAGCATCGTATAAAGCGGGTTGCTGCTCATTTGTCCGCAAAGGCAGACCGGGATGCCGCGTTTTTCGGCCGTCGCGATCGTCTTTCGAATCATTTGTAAAATGGCCGGGTCTTCCGGATTGAACAGGCTGCTGACATCTTTGTTGCTGCGGTCGACCGCGAGCGTGTATTGAATCAAGTCGTTCGTTCCGATGCTGAGGAAATCGACCTCTTCGACGAATTTTTCGATCAAAACGACGGCAGAGGGGACCTCGACCATCATACCGACCGGCATTTCGCGGTTGAAGGGAATCCCTTCGTCCTCCAGTGCTTCCCGCGTGTCGGCGAGGATCGATTTCGCCTGCCGAAGTTCCAGCAAATTCGAAATGAGCGGGAACATCAACCGGGCGTTGCCGTAAGCGCTGCTGCGCAAAATCGCCCGCAATTGCTGTTGGAACATCGAGACGTTGCGAAGGGAAAGCCGAATGCTGCGAAGACCGAGAAACGGGTTCTTTTCGTCGATCGGGCGAACGGTGTCCGGCAATTTGTCCGCCCCCAGATCGAACGTTCGGATCGTGACGGGGCCGCCTCGCATCGCTTCGACCACTTCCCGATAGGCGGCAAAATGATCTTCTTCGGTCGGAACGAAATTTTTGTCGAGCCCGAGATACAGGAACTCGGTTCGGTACAGGCCGATCCCTTCCGCCCCCCGGGCGAGGCAATGCGGCGCTTCGTAAGGAAATTCGATATTTCCGAGAAGTTCGATTTTAACATCGTCTCGCGTGATCGCTCGCTCTTCCCGAAGGCTTTCCAACTGCGCGGCGAACGAGACCTTTTTCTGCATCTGCTCGTGATACTGTCGGACCGTTTCCTCATCCGGCCGGAGAATGACCGCGCCGATGTCACCGTCGATAATAACCGTGTCCCCTCCGGAAACTTCGGTCAAAAAGTTGCCGACTCCGACGACAGCCGGAATTTCGAGGGCGGCGGCGATAATCGCCGTGTGCCCCCCGGGGCCGCCCAATTCCGTAACGAAGCCTTTGACGAATTTGCGGTCGAGATTCGCGGTTTCGCTCGGCGAGAGATCGGAAGCCAGGACCAGGACCGGGGCGGTAAGCGATTGGAGACCTTCCCGCCGAATCCCGAGAAGCAGCCGCAAGAGCCGTTTCTCGATGTCGTAAATGTCCTGGACCCGCTCGGCGAGGTAGTGACTGTCGATTCGCCGGAAAATATCCGCGTATCGCCGAATCGTAACACTGACCGCATGTTCGGCCGAAAACATCTTTTCGCGAATCAGTTCCTCGAATTCCTGGAGCAGTTTCGGGTCGGAAATGATTTGGATATGGGCCTCGAAGATATCGCCGTATTTGGAGCCCAATTCCTTCGTGATCGAATCGCGATTCCGGGAAATCTCGGCTTCGGCTCCTTGAAGGGCGTTTTTGAGACGGCGGACCTCGCTTTCAACGGCATCCCGCAGAACGAAATGTCGGGGAATCCGGAACCCCTCGGTTCCGAGAACGAATGCTTCGCCGATGACGACGCCGGGCGAAACCGCGATTCCCTGGAGCTTTTTCATCATGGGAACAGAAAAGAAAGAGAAGTCGATGTCATTTTTGAAACGCGCTAACCCTCGGCCGGCTGTTCGTCGTCTTCGTTGAACCGGGCGGCAAATAAGGCGAGGACGGCGTTCATCGTTTCTTGAGCGTCGTTTCCCTTGACTTCGAGACGAAGTTTGCTTCCCTGTGTCGCCCCGAGGGAAAGCGATTCGATCACGCGCCGCAGATCGGCGGATTGACTACCCTTGAAAAGGCGAACCTCGGAATCGAAATCCTTGATCGCCGAATACAGCAGGGAACAAACCCGCGTGTGCAACCCCATTCGATTGGGGACGGTGAGCTCTTGGACTAATTTGGTTTGCACGATTGGCGCCGACATTCAAACACTATTTTCCGAACAGGTTATTGTCGGCCTCATCCAAGAGAGTCAACACATCGGCCCGATTCTTCGCTTGCTTCAGGAAACGGCAGAAGGAATCGTCTTTGAGCTGTCTCGTGATATGTTCCAACGCCCGCAAATGTTCTCCCGGTCGATCCAAGGGGGAGATCAGCAGGAAAAAGAGATGCACCTTTTCGCAATCGAGACTGTCGAAGTCGATTCCGGATTGGCTGACGGCGATGGTGCCGACCAGGCGCTCGACGCTCGGGTGTTTGGTGTGAGGGACCGCGATTCCCCGACCGATTCCGGTCGAGCCGAGCTCTTCGCGCTTGATGATCGATTTGACGATTCCCTCGAATTCTTCTTTTTGGATTCCGTCGGCATCGAGAAGCGATTGCACCATTTCCCGAATAATTCCTTCTTTGTTCGTCGCGTTAATTTCGGTGCGAATCGCATCCAACAAAATAAAATCGGCAAATTTCATTCGCCAAGCTCCTTGATGATTGATTATGAAAGGCGAACCGCGAACGATTCGCATGGTGTAAAAGCGTGACTGGCGGAGTCGATTTCAACTGGCGTTCATCCGCGGTTGATTGAACATCGAGCAGCGGACACCGCTTCCTAAACGGCGGAATCTTCGCCGACCGGCGGGGTAGGCCGATGATGATTTTGAATTTTTTCCTTGTGCTTTCGAAGCTGCTGTTCGATTTTGTGAACGACCTGATCGACGCAACCGAACAGGTCTTCGCTCGAATAACTGGCCACAAAATTGTGCTTATGTTCCGCGGAAACCTGGAGATCGATTTTCGGAACGTCGGCCTTTTCCAAATCGACGGTGACGTCAATCGAGGTGAGTCGTTCGAAAATATTGGTGAGTTTACTCACTTTGGAACGAATCAGCTGTTGTGTCGGTTCGCTGATACTGCCGTGTCGCGTCGATATTTTTATCTGCACAATTCGACTCCTGATTAAGTTGATCTGATAGGAAGAATTGTATGTCTTCGCCCGATTCGAAAAAAGGGGGGACACTCCAATAACGGTCGGCGGTCGAGAACGGATTCCAGTTTCCCGCCGTTAAGAATTATACCCTATTTTAGAGTGTTGAAAAACCACCTGAGAAAAAAAATCGAGGGAGTTCGATCCGTCGCGGAGTACCGGCTCAATAAAAAACGAAAACCCGCGAGAGTGCTCTAACTCGAATAATAGGGGTCGACCGTCAACCCGGTTGCGTTGCGGACCCGGCCGGCGATCTGGTCGACTTGAATATTGGACAAAGGAAAAATATTCGGGTCCGGAGTGTTTCTCGCCGTCGTGTAAATTTGGACTTTCGAAATCGCCCCGCCGGCCTGCAAAATGTCCCGCAGTCGTTGGGTATACGATTCCAACTCCGATTCCGTCGGCCCGATTCCATTCAACGAAAGAAAAAGCGATTGAATGACGACGGGGCGCCGGATCGACATCGCGGTGATATTTTGCAACACCTGCCCGAACGGGACGGCGGAACGGGACATCGTCCGGTAATGCTCCTCGGTCCCGGCATCCAGTTTTGCCCAGACCTCACCACCGTTTTGAAGCAAAAACTCGACGGAATCGGCAACACGTTTCACGTGAAACGAGGTTGCGTTGGTAATCAAAACGACCTTGGTTTCCGGCGGGCAAATCGCGTTTCGGGCGGCGAGGGCGAGCCGGACCGCCTCGGGAAAAACCGGCGACAGGGTCGGTTCGCCGTCGCCGCTGAACGCGATGTCGGAAAGGCGGCGTTTTTCAGGCGGCGTTTTCGCGAACCACGGATTCTCGAAAAGCGAGCCGTCGAGAACCTGCGAGAGCAGTTCGCGAAGTTCCTGATCGAGGAGCGGCAAGTCGACTTCGGAGCGCGGCGGCGAACCGCCCGGCGAATCGGCGAGGACCTGACAATAGATGCAGGAAAAGTTGCAGTGGGGGCAAAGATTGATCCCGACCGAAACGCCGCCGGAACGACGGCTGATAACCGGATACACGTATTGATACGCCTGATAGGAACGAGGGTGCTTTTTCGTGAGAGACATTACGGGAGAGAAAATGCAGGATGCGAAAATGGTTTTGGCGAAAAACCGTTGCGTCGCGGTTTGTTTTTCTTACGCCGGATTCTCCGCTCGCGGCTCCGCCTTGACGATGTTTTCGGAGTAATCGAATTGGATCGACTCGCCCGGCCGGACGATGAGAAAGTCGTCGCCCGACCAATCGCCGTCGAGAAACCGTCGCAAGAGCGAAAGGTTCCCGGGAATTTTTTCGAATTCCCAACCCCGTTCGGCGGCCAATTGTCGCGTTTCATTCTCGAAGCGGTCGTCCGGCTCGATCCCGGTTTCGATAAACGTCATTTTACTGTAATGCACCATTCGGGAAAGCTGCTCCCAAAGATATTTGGCGTTTTCCTCGCCGTATTTGTCGATCATTTGATTGTACGTCAGATTCAACCCCATTTTCGACTGCACGGAATCGGGAGGGTAAAGAACCAAATCGCCCCCGCGTTCGATCCAACCGGTCGTTTTAAAATACGTGCCGGGATTCGCCTCGAAATACTCCTGGTATTTGTGCCGGTCGCCGAGAAAAAGCGAGATGCAATCGTGCGCCCGCGGCAGGACGATCGGAATGTCGCGGGCGGTCAGCCCGACGACCCCGCCGCTGCACAGAGCGTAGCCGAGAAGGATCGCGTCGTAACCCGCCTCGTCCTGAACGGCGATGATCTCGTTCAAGCGCTCGAACATCCCGCGCCGCCCGAGATCGTGCAAACCCTTGGGCAGGAATTCGATATCGATCCGGTTCGGCGAACCGGCCGCCAGGTAAGAGAATTCCCGAAACAGGATCTCGCAGGCGATAAGCTTGAAACGCATAGTGCCTCAGACGCGGAGTACCGGTTAATAAAACGCGGAGTACCGGTTAAATTGTATCGTCGGTCCCCGTCAAGGCGTGATCGGTATCCCCTTTTGTCCGCCGCCGTAAAGACCGCTGACGTTGGTTCCCTTCGCGGGTTTGACCGGGAGTCGATCCTTGTTGTAAAGCGGCGAAACGGTTCCCCGGGAAATGGGGTAAACGTCGTCCTTTTTGTCATACAGCGGCGAAAGAGTTCCTCTCGCGGCTTTCGGCAGGAGCCCCCGGTCGTCGTAAAGCGGCGAAACGGTTCCCCGGGCGACCGGGAACGGTTGAATCTCCGGCACCGCCCCGAGGTCGTACTTGGTTGCGAGACTGCCGAACCCGCGGACCGGGACGAAATTCTTCCAACCCATGCGGCGGAGAAAATCCTGCAAGGTAATCTCGCGGACACCGTTGAGCTGGGCGTCTTTTTCGAGCTTAAACATGCTTTTCATCGCCGCGTCGTCAAGCCCTTCGCCGGTCCCCTTGACGAGAAATTGGGTATCGGCCGTGATTTCGCCGACGATGGTTCCGTCCAGGGACATATAGCAATCGACGATTCCGCCGTTGGCGGCGACCAGGTTGATTATATCATGCAGGTCGTCTTCGTAAGCGGTCCCGTCGACTTCCTTGAGCCCGATCCCGCCGACCGCCAATTTGCCGCAGAGCGCGAACCGCGGCGGGCTGCCCGGCTTCCAAATCGGCGTGTAAATCAGGTCGCCGCGTTGAATCGGATCGGTCAACATCGTTTCCGTGATGCGCGCTTCGGACGTATTGGCGCCGATCACCTGGACGATTTCGATGCTCGCCTTCGATTTCGCGATCGGCAGTTTTTTGTTGACCGGATCGTAGACGCTGAACGTGATGCCCGGTCGGATGCCCGAAGCTTCGCCGATATTGACGATCACGACACCGCTGGTCTGGTTGATCGTAACGACCTTGCCGTCTTCGCGGTCGAACGTCGGAGCTTTCAATTCTTTCAACTGATCGATCATCACCTCGTTGGCCTTGCTGATTTTATCCCGTTGTGCTTCGATCACGCCGATTTCCGCCTTGGTTTGGTTGATCGCCGCTTCGGCGTCGGTTTTGACGACGGTCAACTCTTCCAAGGTTTTTTGACCTTCGGCCCGGATGTCGGAGACGGTTTTGTCGAAACTCGCCCGGTACTCCTCAAGATCGGAAACCGCCTTCTGCATTTTGGCCAGGTACTCGGATTTCTCGGCCGTGGTTTGGGCGACCACGGCGTCGTATTGGGCTTGAAGATTTTGGTTGACTCCGACGGCATCGGCGAGTTCCTTAATTTTTCCTTTCAAGGTCGCATCGAATTGCAGGAGCATGTTCCGGTATCCTTTCGCCTCGTTCGCTCCGGGAATGTTGGCCCCGAAAATCTCGGCCGCGGTCTTGTGTTCGTCTGTAATGGTTTTCGTGTCGATCGACGGAAGATAGCCGATCATTTGCTTGAGTTGGTCCGCTTCCTGAGCCTTGTTCCGCAAATCCGTCGCGTTCTTCTTCGCTTCGGCGTCCGCGGCGGAAAAGAGCTGGAAGTTCTTATTGCTCTGGTTGAAGCCGACGTAGGTCAAAACGGCGAGGATCAAACTCAGCAAAATAAAAATGACCATCGTAATGATAATACCTTGATCGCGCTGCATGTTCGAAAGGCTCCGTTTGTTTTGTTGGCTTAGCTTATTCTACTTATTCTTGAATCGCTGCAAGGGATGTTGCCGGGATTCGATTTTTCTTTCTTTGTTAACTATTTTAAACCCGTTAAAATCGGCTGTCAACGAAATCATTGCCGATCACGAGGAATTTGAGCGTTGTTTCGATTGTAGTGATTATCGGCCCTTGATTCAAAACGTAATGTTTCAAGCGTAGACGGATTTCAAGACCTCTTCGCATACATCGACAGTATACAGCGAAAAACGGACCGGGGCCGTTTGAGAATCCGAAGTTCCCCGAAAAAAAGCGTCGGAGCTGGCGATTGCAAGGTTTGTCGGAATCGGATGCAATAAACCAGAATTTCGGAGTTTTCGTTTTCGGAAAACCGCGAGAGCATCGCCAAGCCGATTGCCCGTTGAGCCGAGCGGCGCAGACGCCGGTATTGCAAGGTGTAGTAAAAATTTGTGAATGAAGAGAGGCAACTATACTCGCTTTCGTCATTCCCGCGAAGGCGGGAATCTATAGTGAAACCGTTTCCTATGGATCCACGCCTTCGCGGGGATGACGGGATTTGCCCCTAAAACTTGACTACACCCGTGTTGCCGACCAGCATTTACAAATGTCGTTTCAAGGTTTATATTCCCATAAATTGAAAATCGCTTTTTTCTTTTCAAACGTTTTTCTTATGGACCGAACACCGTATCAAGACAAGATTATCAAACGCTATTATGATAATCGCGACGATATTATGAAGCAGAAGCTCGGCGACATGGTTGCCGATCTGTATTTGGCGGAAGGCAAGAAACGGGCTCAGCTTTGGAAAAGGATCGTCGCGGCCTTGGAAAATCTCAAGGTCCCGGCCGCGCGAATCGAGCATCTTCTCGCGACCGACAATCCGGCGCTATTGGCCAAGTTTCTGGAAGAGAAACCGTTTTAGGGCGTGGATCATAAAAAAAGAGCCGCATGTGCAGCGCAGCGAAACTTGCGGACCTTGTACACGGCAAGCCGCTTGCAGCTTCAGACTCGGCACAAGGTCCGCAAGTTACGTCGGAGTACCGACAACACATGCGGCTCTTTTTCGTTGGCGATTTTTAGCGATCGCGGCGTCTTAGGCGTTGACGAAGGCTTCGCTCATCACGGGGTCGGAATGCCGGACGGAAGGTGTGTCGTGGGCGTTGGCGACTTCGGTCAGGATCACCCCCTCTTTGCCGCCGTACTGCCAATGCCGCGTTCCGAGCTTGCTCAGCGGAACGAAAACGCCCGGATCGCCGATCGTGCAATGCTCGACCGTCGTTTTCCCGCCCATGTGTATTTTGGGGACGACGACTTCCGGCGGCAGATTCGGCTCACCTTCGCCGACGACGTAACTCCGGCCCCAGCGGATGAGCCAGCCTTCGTCCTTTTGAGCGCAGTTCGGCGCGTTTTCCGGTTGAATGTGCCAATGTTCCGGCAGCATTTGGCCCGGCAAAAGAAAAATGTCCGACAGCATGTAACTGGATTCCCCGGCGACATGGTTGCAAAAGGTAACGCAGGCGAGCCCCAGGGTCGCGTATTGCCCCAGCCCGTAATCGAACACCCAAAGCTGCTCACGGAATTTGGGGTACAGCGGATAGCCGTGATGCTTGCAAAGCTCGATGATCGCGTCCTTCGCCTTTTCGACGTCGAACTTTCCGTCTTGGTCGTAAAATTGAGCATTCTCGAATTTCATTCTTTTCTCCTGAGGGTGAGGGTGGGGACATCGCCGGTCGCCGGGAGTCTTGTTCCCAGCTTGCGACTTCGATTTTACAGGAAAGGGTTGCGTCCAACAAGGGTTTTATTCCCGATGAGATTGTGTTATATTCGAATCGGACAAAGTTGCTCGTTCTTTCCCTTTCATACTCATAAAGGAACCAAATTCCCATGCGAAAAAATCTTGCTTTTCTCTGCTTCTGCTTTTCCGTTTCTCTATTATTTTCTTCGTTCGCCCAAGCGGCAACCGTTGCGGAGCGGCTCGGTTACAAGCCGACCGACCGGCTGTTGATCGTCAACAACGACGATGCCGGGATGTGTCATTCGGCCAATCTCGCGACGATCGAGGGGCAGGAAAAAGGGCTCATCACGACGGCGACGATCATGATGCCCTGCCCCTGGTCGCTCGAAATCATCGAATACGCGAAAGCGCATCCCGAAAAGGATTTCGGCGTACACCTGACCCACACTTCGGAATGGAAGCATTACCGTTGGGGGACGGTCGCTCCCCAGGAAAAAGTCAAAGGGCTGCTCGATGAGAACGGCTACATGCATCGGGGCGTCGAAGCCGTTTACAAAAACGCCCCGGCCAAAGAAGCCTTGATCGAAGGTCGAGCCCAAATCCAACGAGCACTCGATCTCGGTGTTCCCGTTACGCATATCGATTCCCATATGGGAACGATGCAGGAAAACCCGAAATATCACGAAGCGTATATTCAACTGGCGGCCGAGTTCAATCTCCCGTTGAGAATGGCCTCGCAGAGCACGTATGATGCGCTCGGATTCCCCGAAGGGCGAAAGCTGGCCGCCGCGCAAGGGCTGATCTTTCCCGATTACTTCGTTTACGAAGAATTTAAGGATTACAAAAAGATGGAACCGAAAGAGTTCTGGACGAAGATCATCAAGAATCTCAAGCCGGGCATCACCGAGCTTTACATTCATGCGACGGTTTTAGGGGACGAATCGCGTTCGATCACCTATTCGTCCGAGACCCGTGGGAAGGAATACGAGTGCTTCGTTAAGGATCCCGATATCCGCAAGCTGATCGAGGACGAGGGGATCATCATGATCGGTTACCGCCCGCTCTTGGAACTGCAACGCAAAGAAAAGAAGTAAGAATGATCGACAGATAAACGCACCACGAGCCGCGTACTGTGCACGCGGGGGGAAGAGATCATCCGCTCCTTCCGCGTACACAGTACGCGGCTCGTGGTTGTCGTTTTTTGGCGATAAGGCCGCTCGCGATCAATCCGTCGTTTTGTCGGTCAACACGCAGGCGAACTCGAATTGGAGGATGGTTTTTCCGCCCAACATCGCCTTTCCGTGCAGGAAATAGAAGGCTCCCATTTTTTCCTTGAATTTGGCTTCGAGCAGAATGGTGTTCCCCGGGCGGACCATCTGCTTGAAACGGACCTCCCCCATTTTCGCGACAACCGGCAGCTTCCCTTCTTCCTCCCCTTCGGGCAAGGTTTTCGCGACAAGGAGTGCTCCGGCCTGCATGATCGCCTCGCAAAGAATGACGCCGGGGACAAGCGGAAAATGCGGGTAATGGCCGGCGAAAAAGAACTCCTCGCCGGTAAAGGTTTTCCGGCAGAGAATCCGCAACTCGTCTTGTTCGAGGATTTCGTCGACGAAGAGAAACGGATCCCGATGCGGGATCAATTCGTGTATTTGCTCGAGGGGGGCGTTCATATTTTCGTACGGATAGGGTGGGCTGAAAGCGAAAATCCAGTATATTGAGCGTCCCGATTTTGTCAACATCGACGTAGTGTAAAGTCATGCAATGACCTTCGTCACCCCCGCGCAGGCGGGGGTCCAGAGGGAAAGCGTAATCTCTGGATCCCCGCCTGCGCGGGGATGACGGAAAGTTAGTTCATTATTAATCTGCAACTCGGTACTATCTGAGAACACCGTTTTTGCACAAGGATCCCATAGCCAGTTATTTCTTTCTCCCCTTCTCATGCAACGTCGCGAATTTTTGTCGGGCTCCCTCGCCGTCGGGGCGGGGCTTGCCGTTTGGAATGCAACCGCAACAAACGCCGCCGATTCGACGGAGGAGCCGCGTCCCCTGAACGTCGCCGCGATCGGGGCCGGAGTTCAAGGGCGGTCGCTCATCAACCTTGCCTTGGAAATGCCCGGTGTCCGGTTTCGGGCCGTTTGCGATATTTGGCCGTTCGTCCAAAAATCAGTCCAACTCTATTTGGAGGAATACGGACATGATATCAACGTATACGACGACTATCGGAAAATGTTCGAGGCGGAAACCTCGCTCGACGCCGTGTTGATCGCCTCGCCCGATTTCGTGCATGCCGAGCAGGCGATCGCCGCCCTTGAGCGGGGGCTGCACGTTTATTGCGAGCCGATGATGTCCGATTCGATCGAAGGGGCGAGGCAAATGGTCGGAGCCTCGCGAAAAAGCGGCAAGCTGCTGCAAATCGGGTACCAGCGTCGCTCGAACCCGGCCTATTTGCATGCCTTGAACCGTTTGATTCGCAATCCCGAGGCCGCGGGACCGATCACCGGTCGGCTCGTACATTTCGAAACGCAGCTCCAACGCCGCGTTTCCGCCGAAATGACCTGGGCCAAGCGGAGCGCTTTGCCGGAAGAGACGCTGCAATCGTTCGGTTTTCCGGACATGCGGCAATTTCGGAATTGGAAGAATTACAGAAAATTCGGGCAAGGAAACTGCATTCGTTCTTTGGCCCAGCAGCTCGATTTTATGGAATGGTTTTACAGGATTCGTCCGAGCCGGATTCTTGCAATGGGCGGGACGGATTACTATACGGCGACGGAGTGTTTCGACAATGTAACCGCGATTTTGGAATATCCGTTTCCCTCAGGCATCGTCCGAGGGACGGCCCGGGTTTGGACGACGACCGGGGGGAGCCGTTGTCGAATTTTCGAGCAGGCTTACGGCATCGACGGGTCGGTCCGGCTTTCGGAGAACCCGAATTGGATGCACGTTTTCCGCGAGCCGCACGCCGCATCCTGGGACGATTACGTGCGGCGGGGGGATTTGCGAAAGGAGCAGACGGCGGCCGTCGGGGAAGACCCGAACGCGATCAAGGTTCGCGAAACCGGGCAGGTCGTTTCGTACCTCGTTCCGGTCGAAACGGAAGAGAACCCGCTCGCCCCGCATTTGCGGAATTTCTTTAGCGCGATCCGAGGCGAGGAGCCGTTGCACTGCCCGGCCGAAGCGGCCTTCCCTGCCCACGTCCTCGCGATCAAGATCGCCGAAGCGGTCGAACGAGGCTGGGCGATTGATCTCGCCGAGAGCGACTGGACTGTGTGATATAGAATAGAATTAAAGCGCAAAGAGCCGCATGTGTAGCGCAGCGCAACTTGCGGACCTTGTACGCGGCACGAACCATGCAACATTCCGACCGTGTACAAGGTCCGCAAGTTACGTCGGAGTACCGACTACACATGCGGCTCTTTTGGGGGCGTTCTTAAAAACGAAATCGCCTACGCCCGGTCGAGCGGGAACGGCATCACGTCTTCGATTGAATCCGCTTCGAGCAACACCATGAGCAACCGTTCGACCCCGAGGGCGGTGCCGCAGCAGGGCGGGAAGCCCGATTCCATCGCCTGGATCAGCCGACTCGATTCCGGCAGCGGGGCGTTGCCGTCGGCGACCCGGTATTGGTTTGTCTCCCGATTTCTCCGACTCAATTCCGCGGCATCGGTCAGTTCGTGGTACCCGTTGGCCAGTTCGACGCCGTCGACGTACAATTCGAACCGCTCGCTCACCTCAAAGGTTTCCTCGCCGCATTTTTCGCTTCGGGTTGTCGCCAACTGCGATTGCCAAACCGGGAAGTCGTACAAAATCATCGGCCGCTCCCGCCCGAGGTTCGCTTGAACCACCTCCGAAAAAAGGAGATCGACCCAAGGCTCCCGTTGAAAATCGTCCGGCATGTTGGTCCGGCGCGGAGCCGACCCGTACGATTCCGGGTAAGGAATCCGGTTGTCGTCCGCGAAATTTCGCATCTGATCGCAGGAGGCCGTGTGCGGATTGATTCCCGTAAACCGGAAAAACCCATCATAAAAGCTCGTTTTTTCGACGTTCCCCCGTTTGAAAATCTCTTCGGCGAAATCGCTCAAAAACTGGATTCCCTCGTGATAGTCGTCGCCGACGCGATACCATTCCAAAAGCGTGAACTCGACGTTGTGCAGCGAGCCGAGATCGCCGCTGCGAAATGCATGGGCGATTTGGTAAATCGCTTTTGCCCCGGCCGCGACCAGCCGTTTCATCGAATATTCCGGCGAGGTTTGCAGGAAAAACGTTTGAAAGCGATTCGGCTGTCGCTCGATCGAAACCGGGATCGGTTCCAAATACCGGTTGACGACCGTATCCTGGGACAGGACCGGCGTCAGCACTTCGATAAAACTCCGCGATTCGAAAAACGCGCGGATCCGGTTCAGCAGCCCGGACATCGCCGCGAGATTCCGAAGCGAAGCGGTTGGAAAATGGTCGAACGTATAGGACATGGTGATGCCTGCTGTGTCTTGAGAAAATATGAAAACCCTTTCCGTCATCCCCGCGCAGGCGGGGATCCAGAGATTACGGTTTCCCTCTGGACCCCCGCCTGCGCGGGGGTGACGAAAAAAAATGGTTGTTTTTGCACGAGACTCAGCAACGTGCAATCAAGCGCAACCCGTCAATCTTCGATTCCGAGTTTGAATTCGTCGGAATTGGCCTTCAATTCCGGAGCGTACATCGCTTCGATTTTCGCCGGGAGGGCGCTGAACCGCCCCGGCTGCTCGGCGCGGAGCTGGTACGAAACGCTGTGCTTGCCCCGGGCGAGCCGGTACACGAAAAACGTGACCCGGTTGTCGCGGAATTCGACGTAAGCCCCGAGCGGGTTGCCGTTGTAACCGCTCCGCAGCTCGACCGCCTCGAAGCCCGCCGCCTTGAAATCCTCGATCAGGAGGCTTTCGTAATCGTTCTTGCTCTCGATCAGGAGCTCGACTTCGATCCGGTCGCCGCTTTTCGTTTGGGAAAGATCGGCGAGCGGAATCCGGCGGTCTTTCTCGACGTTCAGGTCGACGACCTGCCCCCGGGCACCGGCGACGGCCTGCGTCGCGTCTTCTTTGCGTTCGAGTTTGTAGAACCGTCGCTCGATCTTGACTTCGAGTCCGGTTTTCGCGATCGGGTCTTCAAGCGTAAAGTTCTGCAAATACGAATTGAAATACAGCGGGCCTGTTCCCTGCTTGCGAATCTCGATCTTGTGACCGCCGCTCCCGAGGGCGGTCCCTTCGAGCACGAACGTGTTGTCGATCGCGAACATGGTTTCCGGCGTGATCGCGACCGTCTTTTTCACTTCCCCGTCGAAAAGAATTTCGACAGTCATGTTCGGCCGATCCTCACCGCTCGCCCGGAGGAACTCGGCGAACGCTTCGATACACACGGCCGTATCCCGCGTCGAATTCCAATAGGTTGCATGCTTGCGGTTGTTGAGCAGGTATTTGACCAGCTTGGGAGCCGTCTCGCTTTTCGGTTCGAGCCGGACGAGCAGTTTCAGGAAGCAGGCTTGCGTCTCGAACTCGTCGTCGTACCAGCACCACCAACGCCAACCGCCGAAGTTCGAACCGTAACCGGCGAGGTTCAAGTACGCCGTCTGGTTTTCCTCGTCGATCACGAGATACTGTTCGAGCATCCGCTTGCACATGCCAGCCTTGAGCTTGTCCCCTTCCCGTTCGAGGGCGAGTCCGAGCAGCCCGACGGCGTACAGCGAGAGCTTCGTCCGGTCCGTATACAGGAACTCTTTCATCGCATTGAGTTCCCCGTCGCGGAGCGAGGTCTCGGCCAACACCAGGTACACCAGCGCGTCGAGCGCATCGGCCTGTGATTTCCAACGGAGATTTTTCCGCTGCTCTTCTTGCAGTTGCCCGTTTTTGATCAGCATGATCTGCTCCGTCTGGTATCGTTTCAACCACTCGATGCCGCGCCGGAGCACTTCCGGTTCGATCACGACATCGCACGATTGGGCGAGGGCGAGCCCGCGCACGATCAGCGCCGTCAAATGGGCCGAAGCATGCTCGCCGTATCCGCTAAACCAGCCCCAGCCGCCGTCGGAGAGCTGCATCTCGGTCAGCTTTCGGACGTTTTCCTCGACCAACTCGCGAACTTTCTCCCGGCTGTAAACCGGATTCTTTTCGGAATTTTCGTTGCGGCCCGGTTTGCGGCCCCATTGCTTGGCCCGCTCCGCCGGGTCGCCGAGTTCCTGCGCGTTCAAATTGGCGTGGGCCTGCTCCAGCTTTTCAAGATCGACGTTCGCGTCGAGCAACACCTTTTGCGTAATCACGGTCGGCAAAAACCGGTTGAGTGTCTGCTCCGTGCAACCGTAAGGGTAATCGACCAGGTACGGCAGCGCATCGATCATCGCTCCGGCCAGCGTCGGCGAAAAGCGAACCGTCAGCTTCGACTCCTCGGGCCGCCGTTCTTCCGGGACCCGGATTTCGAGCGTCGCGGCGGTCGCTTCCGGTTTCAGGTAACCGCTTTTGGCTTCCTGCTTCAACATTCCGTGCACGTAAACCGGGATCGAATTTTCGATCGCATCGGATTCCTCGTTCGTGAGCGCTTTCATCCGAATGACCGCCGCTCCGGCGAGCTTCGCGTCGACGGTCCAATCGACCCGGGCTTCCCCGCCGGCGGGAACGGCAACGGTTCGCACCATTTCGGTCCCCTCTTTCGCAACCAGCGTCGGCCCCTCCAATTCGAGCGAGACTTGCACGTTCTTATCCGTTTTCAGATAATTGTGAACGTTCGCGGTCAACACGGCCTGATCCTTTTGAACCAGGAATCGCGGACTCTGCATCCGGATGATCAAATCCTTTCGGGTCAACACTTCCGCTTTGCCGTAACCGACCTTCGTGCCGAGCCCCATCGCCCAGACGTTGATTTTCCAGGTCGTCAGGTTTTCCGGCATCGCCAATTCGATTTCGGCGGTCCCCTCGGCATCGGTTTCGAGCGCCCCGACCCAAAGGGCTGTATCGGCAAACTCTTTCCGAACTGTCGCTTCAACGAACAGTTCTCCCTCCCCTCCCCCTGTCCCTCCCATTCCTCCCGAAACGGGGGCTCCGGCATCAAACGCGGCTTCGTTGACACTCAATTGCATATCGCCCAGTCGGCTATCCGCTTTTCCCATCATCGGTGCGGCCGACGGCGCGGCCGC
Organism: Thermoguttaceae bacterium; assembly: GCA_031549145.1. Lineage (GTDB taxonomy): Bacteria > Planctomycetota > Planctomycetia > Pirellulales > Thermoguttaceae > JAVBSX01. The sequence goes on from JAVBQI010000112.1 coordinate 21,931, forward strand.
TGCCAATTCGGCGGGAGCGCTGGGAACAATACCGCGCGCCGCCATCATTTTCGACTTCGTGTTGGAACCGCCAAAACTCTGGGGCGCAACTTCGTACATTACTCCCGCTTCTTCGTCGGTCTCGTCGGCGACCGAGGCTCCGAACACGCCGAGAAATTGCAGCGTCGGCTTGTTCGGCGGGGTCATGTTATGAAAATACCGCTCCAAATTGCCGAAGGTCTGCGGAGAGAAATGTCGGCGCCATTTCCAGAAAAACGATTTGATGTCCCCGAGATTCGGGCCGCCGGCAATGTATTCGACCGATTTGTCGTATATGCTCACGACCGTTTGTCCGACGACCGGCTTGCCGTTTTGGTCGGTTACGACCAGCCGGGCCTTCGCCTTTTCCCCCGGTTTGTACGATTCGGCCGAAGGGAGGACCTCGACGTTGAGAATCCGTTTTTCCGGCGGGACGACGAGCTCCTTGCTTTCGCTCAAGGTCCGGCCGTCCGAAATGCAGAGCGCTTCGACGAAAATGTTCGGCATATCCGCGAGCGTGATCGGGATTTTGACCGATTCGCTTTTCCCTTGCATCCGGATTGTTTGCGGCGGGAGGTACACGCCGCTACTTGGCCGCAAGAACAACAGGACCGTCGAATCCGGTCGGTTCGCGTTGATCCGGAGCTCGACCTGATCGCCCGGAGCGTATTCCGGTTTGTCCGGAACCAGTTCGAGAGCGTTGAACTCGAACGAACCGCTCCCCGATTGCTTCGGACCGTATACGCTGAAAATATAACCCCCTTCTTGCACATGCCCGGCCGAGTCCTTGACCTTGCACGAAATCCGGTATTGCCCGACATCGCCCGCGTTCAGGGAAAGCGAGCCGGTCCCCGCTTCGTTCAGGTTCAGCGTATTCGCATACACTTCGGTTTCTTTCGGCGTGTTCTTTTCGCCGGAATACGAAATCTTGAAAACGCGAACGTCCGCCGCTCCGCCGACCGGCTTGCCGTCGAGCCGCTTCGCTTGAAAATCGGCCCGAATCTGTTGGTTCGGTTCGTAATATCCCCGGTTGACCCAGGTGTAAACCTTGAACGGCTCTTTCGTGAGGAGTACGCTGCCGCTGCCGAGAATCGTGCGCCGCGACTGATCGACGACCTCGGCCGTGATCGTGTACTTTTGATCGTCGTTCGGGAAAACCTCTTTCGCGAACGCGGTCTCGAACCGCACCTCGACGGTCCCGTCGGGACCGATCTCGACCTCCCGTTCGGCGATCACTTCCGGCGGCCCGGAATAATGCCGGGGGAACCAACTTGCGATCGGTCGACCGCAGCCCCAATCGTTCCAACCGGGATACCAGGGACAATCGTAGGCGAGCCACCAATATCCGTTGCCGTAAAACCAATCCCAAGGCCGGATCGGGTACCAGTCCGAATCGTGCTTTTCCCGGACGATTTTGTACTTGACCTTGGCGTTGACGACCGGGGAGCCGAAGTAGTATTTCGCCCGAATCGTCGCCGTAATCGGTTCCCCGAGCGCAACCGGCTCGGACGGGGCGTCGACCGAAACCTCGTATTCCGGCTTTTTGTATTCCTCGACCCGGAACGAGCCGCTCCCGTAGTGTCGGCCTTGCTTGTAGGAGCCGTCGTCGTTCTTTCCAAGGGGTTCGAAAACGTTGAAACGATAATCCCCGAGCATCGCGTTTTCGGGGAGACGCATTTCGCCGGTCAGACCGCCGTAATTGTCGAGTTGGATCACCTTCTGCTCAAGCCGTTCCCCCCGGGGCGAATAGGTTTCGAGCAAGACTTCCCAACCGGCCAAGGCCGCGGTTTCCGGAGTGTCGTACTTCGCCGTCCCGATCCAGAATTTGTAATGGGCCGTATCGTTCGGCCTGTAAACCGGCCGGTCGGAAATAAAATACGCCTTGATCTCGTTATACTGCGGATCTTGGTTCCGCCGATACCAAACGCCGCTAAACCCGAGATAGGCGAAGCGGCCCGGCTTCCCCTCGGCGTCCGGCGTCGTCGCCGTCAGCAACCATTGGTATTTGTCCGAAACCTTTTCGCTGCCGAGAATCAATTGCCCGTTCGGATCGGACGTTTCGGCGAACTCTTTAGGGTCGGTTCGGATCAGGGTCCGGTCCCCCCTCGGCGTTTGGTATCCGAAAAACTCGACCTGGGCGTTCGGAACCGGCGCACCGCTTTGGGCGTCGGCGATGTAGTAAAAGTAAGCGTCGTTCAATTGCGTCCGGACGATCCCCGTGTCGTTGAGCCAAACGACGATGTAATCGGTGTTGCCGTCGTCGATTTTCGCCTTGAGCAAATATGCTCCGGCCGCGACCATCGGCGTCGTGATCGTCGTCCGCCGGTCGAAATGATTCCCGGCCGGTTCGAGCGGCACGACCCAACGGGCAACCTCCCGGCCGAGATATTTCGCTTTGCTCAGATTGCCGGCGACGAGATCGTAACCGATGCCGTCGATGTTGATCTTCTCCCAATTGATCTCGCGCGGCTTCGTTTTGAGATACGTTTTGATGTCCCCGAGCAGCTCCGGCACTTTGATCTCATAGGCCGTGAGCGTGACAGATTTGCCGTTGCGGAACAGGTATTGCAGCTCGGCCCCTTTTCCGGAAACCTTGGAGGTTGTCGGCTCGAACCGACCCCAGTTTTTGGCGATCTGATCGGCTTGCTCCCGCCAAAAATCACGCGCATGCCTTTCGGCCAAGGGAAACTCTTTGAGCAGCCGCTTCCAGTATTCGAGCGCTTTCGAATATTGTCGGCGGTTCTCGAAAATCCGGGCCAGTTCCTCAAGGGCGTCTTCCCGGTTTTCCGCGGTGCCGACTTCGAGAACCTCTTGAAACAGCTTGATATAATTGTGTCCCTCGGGGAGCGCGAACCGCTTGACGCCGCTCGCGAGCTTCGCGATCGTTTCGTTTTCCCCGAGCGTGTGCAGCGCCCAGGTCCCACTTTCCTCTTTTGTTTTGTCCGAATTCGCGGTCCGGTCCGGCCGGAAAAAGAACGAGTATTCGACCATCGTTTGAACGCCGAACTGATCCCGCTCGAACCGCGCCCGTCGCAAGAGCACTTTCCCGGCATATTGGGCCGGATCGTTTTCGGCGGCCTTCGCCAAACACCATCGCCAACGTTCGCCGTCGTTCTTCGCTTCCTCGAACGTCTTGGGAACATCGTACACGACCGGGTTGCCGCTTGCGTCGACCGGAGCCTTGGACGCGGTTGCATTATCGTAATAGCCGTTAAACCGATCGCCCCCACTGTACTCTCCGTAATCGGGAAGAGTGGACAAATCGGTCAAAATCTGGAACTGCCAGGCCAAATCCCCTTCCCGGCCTTTTTTCCACATTTCGGCGTATTGAAAATAAAATTCGGCGACGACCGTCTTGTCGGTTTCCTTTTGAACCAATTCGGACGCTTGTTGCATCAGCTGCAAAGCGCGAACCCGGTCCTTGGAATAAGCGAAGGCGTATTCCCCACTGCTGCGATGATAACCTCGTTCGAAGACTCCTCCGATGAGCATTCCGTGGTGATTGCCTTCGAGATACGACTCCGCGGCCGCCTGTAAAAGCCGCCAATTTTGCGGATGGGCGGCGATCACTTTTTCGCGGTAATCGTCGATTTCATTGTCCCGGTTCAAGGCGTTGTAACATTCAATCGCAAGCTGTAGCGCCGGGCCGACCTCGGAAGGTTCGGCGTCCGGATTAAGCGTCCAGGGAACGAGAACATCGAGGGCTTCCTTCCAGAAACCCTGCTCGGTCAGTTTTTTGCAATCCGAAAAAGGCCGTTGCATGTCGATTTGGGTGAGGGGTGCGGGTCGCTGCTGTCGCCCTTGCGGTCTCTCACGCGGGGGGGAAACAACCTGCCCAATGAGGTCCGATCCCGAAAAGGCAAAACTCAAAACGACAAGAATAAACGCCGCGAATCGTTTCGAACGCATAAAGAAGGTCTCCTGAAAAGAGAAAAGTGTTTTTCGTCAACAAATGACCGCTAACCGTAACCCGGTTATACACCTTACGTCTTGACCGGTCAATTGTTCGGGCCGGAGGGGAAAAGAAATCCGGGGACAAAAATGAGCCGCATGTGTAGTCGGTACTCCGACGTAACTTGCGGGCCTTGTACAAGGTTGGAATGTCGCAGGTTCGTGCCGCGTACAAGGTCCGCAAGTTGCGCTGCGCTACACATGCGGCTCTTTTTTGCTGACAGTACGTCGCCGTCTACTTCAACGTTTCAACGAACCGGCCGGAGTGGGCGATGCTGCTCGCGTCACCTTCAAATCCGATCACCTGTCCCTTGACATCCGTTTGCTGGGAAAGAATATGGCCGGTATCCAAATCGAGAGTAACCTGGCCCGAAGCGAGCTTGTCCAAAATTTGGGCCTCCAATTTCGGCTCATCAACCGGGGTCAGGCAAATGGTCGAGTATTTGACGATTGCCAAGCCGTTTTTAACACTCTCAAGAACGAAATTCTGTTGCAGTTTGATCTTTTTGATCGTCCCGTTCGGCTGCGGGATCGCGGCTTCGCTCGGAACTTTCCAACTTTCGCCCAACGCGACCGGCTCTTTCGGGAGCGGGATCAGGATCTTGCTGTCGAGCGTTCCGCTAACATAAGGAACGAGCTGAACTTTTTTGAGTATTTCTCCGTTGCTAGAGACGGTCAAATGAGAAAGTGGGATATTGAGGTTGTCTGCAACCTGTTTGTACTCGAACGGCGTTTCGGCGTCTGTCTTGCTGTTGTAGGCGGAATCGGGCAGTTCGGTCTGCGATTTGTGCATATCGACGTCTTCGACCTTGTGCTCGACGACGGCCGAGCCGTCCTCTTCAACACGAATCACGGTCCAAACCTTGGTCGATTGGCTTCTTGAATCGACAAGGTCGGTTTTGTGCGAAATCGTCGTTTTAATCCGAAGTTGTTGCAAAACGTCCCAGCGAAGGACTTCCCCCGGCTGAAAACGATAGGCAAGAGTATATTTTTCCGGTTTCGTTTCGCTTGCCGCCGCAAAAATAGTTGAATTGCAAAGAATAGCAAAAATAAATAAAGTAAACAAAATGCAAAGATTTTTTATATCGCGTAACATTTTCGGAATTCCTTTCCTTATTTTTATCTCTCGACAGAGGCGAATCGCTGCAAATGACAGGGAAAACAAGCGTCGGAACTGTACAAAACCTGAGGCAACAAGTCAATTGAAGATCATGCGGTTTTTTTTCCAATTTGGGAAAAAAAGTGGACCCGGCAAACATTGCGGACGATAACGATAATACCGATTATTTTGATTTTGCGCTTCGGCTCGGTAAAAATGGTCGTTTTTTGCAGTCCGGGTTCCCTCGAAAATAGAAAAGAGCGGAGTGCCGGTCCAATGCCCTAATACACCGTTGTTCAAGCGTATCAAATCGGCAGCGATATTCCGCGGAGATATTCCCTGCGAAGGGGATGTTGTCGAACATCGTCCCGAAACGGCGGCGTTGTTTGAATGAGCGTGCGTATCGAAATTGAAGTCCGGACCGTCAGTCGGAGCATTCCGCCGGTCAACCCGTGTCAACCTCAACCCCCCCAAGAAGTTTGAGGCAACGTTATACCGCCTTGAAAACGGCTGGAGGTGCCGTTCGAGGCAACCGTACCTACCTTTAGAAAGGGATCAACAACAATCACGGAGGATTGCATGATTGTAGCACAGTTGAGCGCCGAGGAAGTGGCGAAACTGTGGGAAGATTTTATTCAAGACCGTTCGAATCAAC
>JAVBQI010000043.1:0-5435 GCA_031549145.1 Thermoguttaceae bacterium
GTCAAAACGACCCGCAATGTGTTTCGTGCCGGGATTTTGTAAAAAAACCGTGCCAGCTCCAACACAAAAACGAGCAAATAGGTTGCCGTAAAGCAGATGATTTCGACACCGGAAAGCATTTTTTCGCGATTGTATATGAAATATTACGAGCCGGGGACTGCGTCCCCGACTGCCTCAATTTGAATGATGATCTTTTCTCGCGGGCGATGCAGTCGGGACCGCAGGTCCCGGTTCGTCGTATGGGATTTTCGCAACTTCTTTTCTTTAATCCAATCCGTTGCGGACGGCCCAGACGGCCGCCTGGGTTCGGTCGACGAAGCCGTTTTTCCGCAGGATGTTTTGCACATGCTCTTTGACGGTTTCGACGCTGATTTTCAAAGTTCTCGCGATCTCCTTGTTGCTGCGTCCCTGAGCGATTTGTTTGAGCACCTGGTTCTCCCGGCTCGTCAGCGCCGGCTTTTCGGCAAGACTTTTTTCTTTTTCGCCGCGAGTTTTCAAGGAACGCAACGTTTTCAAAACACTCGCCCGCGAAATGTCCCGGAGCAACACCTCGTTCGCTCCCGCTCCCAACGTTTTTTGAACCGAATCGGCCGTGTCGCCGAGGGAATAGGCCAGTATCCCGCAATCGGTTTTTGCCGAAAGTTCCCGAATTTCCCGGAGAACGCCGTTCTCGCCGGAATCGACGATTTGCAGGTTCAAAAGGAGGGTGTCCGGTTGCAATGTTCGCAAAAACGACAATGTTTCCCGACCGTTCGCGGGCTCGGCGATGATTTCGAACTCGGAATTCTGGAGAAAGCATTTCAGCCCGGTTCGAATCACCTCCTGGTTTTCCGCGATCACGATTCGCATTGGCTTGCTACGGTATTGGTGTCCGTTTTACAACAAAAAATTAATTGATTGGCAGACTGCCGAACTTGCCTCGTCTTCTCAAACACGCAACAAATTTTGTAAGCGTTCACGAACATTTGGAGCGCGGGCGTCCCGCCCGCACTCAAGGATTTTGTGTGAACGGTTACCAAATTTTATACACTCTCATTCTACCAAATTTTTTCAACTCCCCTTGTTTTTTCGCGAATTTTTGTTAAATTTCTACGTAAAGTTGAATTGAGGGTGCGCTTATCAGCTCCCCGTTTCTTAGACTGATACTCCCTGATAGCTCAGTTGGTAGAGCAAGCGGCTGTTAACCGCTGGGTCGTAGGTTCGAGTCCTACTCGGGGAGCTTTTTTATTTCTTGACCGATATCGCAAGGAACCGCATTTTCTCGCAAGGGCTTGCAAATCAAGGGTTTGCAGCCCTTTTTTCTTTTCTTGCCGAACGCCGGTTGCGGCCCCGTGCGAGCCGATTCCGCCCCTTACTGGTGGGAAAGCTGGTGGGAAAATCGGCTCACCCAACCTTGCGTTCCAATCGGGCTTTCCCGAGGTCGGAACGGCGGCCGCTTTCGGCCTTGCCCTCGCCGACTGGTGGGATTTCCCACCTCGCGGCCTCTTGGTAATCGGCATCCTGAATCATCAGGTAGTGGTCCGCCCTCACGCGGCCGGAATGCCCGATCCATTGGCTTTCCTTGAACGCCCCCCAACGATTGTAAACCTCGTTGCTCCGCGTCATTCGCATATTGTCGAACGGCCTCGGAATCGGCGGCAGTCCCGCCCGCTTCGCGATTTTCGCGAACGTCGTTCCCGGATTCTGCTTGGGATCGCGGTATCGGTTGATAACGTGCTCCCGGCCTTCCGAGTCCGGATCGAAAAACAGCGTCTCCAATTCCGCCTTCAGTTCCGGGAAAATCGGCACGATCCGGCTTTCCTTCCCGTCGAGGTGCTCCGTCTTGGGGCTGCAAACGCAAAAGCAGTTCCGTTCCCAGTTGACGTCCTCCCAGCGTAAGGCGACGACCTCGCTCGGGCAACGTAACCCGCCGATTCGAACAAGGGCGAGAATCGCCTTCCAGTCCGAACAGGGGCAGGCGTCGAGCAAGCGGCGGTATTCGTCCATCGAAACGAATCTGTCTTTTGACCGGTTGACGAACGAGCCGCGTCCAATTCCGTCCAACGGGCTTTTTTCAATCCAATTTTCCCGAACAGCCCAAGTGAATACAGCTTTGGCTTGCTTCATGTAGGAGGCAACGCTCGAAACTGCCAACTCTTCCAAAAGATTCCCCTTCCAACGCAAAATATGGTCCTTCGTGATGTTTCCCAACAATTCCTTTCCGTCGAAAAACATAAAAAACCGTCGTTGCGCGTCCGTATAGGTTTTCATCGTTGAATCTTTGATGCCATTCTTCGATTTCAGGAACGTATCCCAAAGCTCCTTGACCGTATGAGTCGGCGGAACGACGATCAAGCCGGCGTTGCCCAGCTTCTCGCGAATCTCGGGCGAGGCCGATTCCAACCAGGCGAGCGTCCGTTTGTCCGGAACCGTAATCGCGTTGTCGCGGTAGTACACCAGCGTCTCGACGATCCCCTTCAGTTCATTGGCCGTTTTCTCGGAGTACCGACGACCGCCGAGGTACAGGGTCAACCGGCGCCCATGCGGATCGAAAAACCTTATCTCATAGCCGGGTGTTTTCCCGGCCCTCCTGCTGAGTGTTGCCATATCGTGCTTCTCCTTTCCGTGTGAGGCATCACCACGCAGTTTTCCTACGGGGGATTATCGGCAAGGGCGTCGGAAAAATCAAGGTGTTTGGGGGAGCGTTCAAAAGCGTAAGGTACTACCGAATCGGCGTTTCTGTCCTAACCGCCCCGCAAGCAGTACGGGGAAATCGGTCTGTTGGTTGGTTAAGTTGGGTAAGGTACTACCGAATTTCATATTCTTTGGGTAGTGGGTTGATGCGATTCCATTCGTTAAAGGCACCGTGAAAACTCGCCTTGATTACAAATTTTTTGCACTTATCGCATCCCAGTCCGATGCACCCCCTGATCCCAAAAGGATGAGGAAAGCTGCCACAAAGGGTACAGGCGTGAATCCGGATCGGATTTTTAGATTTCCCGAAAAACCGAAAGGAATAGAATCGGCGTTCTTTGACGGGATTCGGATTTTCCTTGCACCATGCACGGCTTGCACTTGCCTCGTTTTTCCTTGTGACGGATTGGCCGCAGGTTTGGCAGTGGATCGTTACACGCCCTTCGATGCCGGCTGTTTTCAACCCCGGCAGGCGATTGCAGTTTTTACATGGGCTGATCGGCTCGTAAAAAAAGTGTGTCATTACTTTGCTCCTTGATAGCTGATTGCTGAAATAATGTAAACTTGTTTTGTGCTGATTCGGGATCGCGGCGGGGGGCTGGGGGGCTTTTCTTCTCCAACGCTTTCGCGTTTCTTTTCCCGCCAGGGAACAGAAAGAAACGTGAAAACGTTCTTCTGTATACATTCTGTATAGGGCACCAAAAACTGATATAGTAAAACACCAAAAACTGATATAGTGCTGTATCAATTTTTGATATAGTCAATCAAGGTTTTTTGATCTTTTTCTTATACCAATATTTTGTCGGCTCCTGATTCTTTCTTCCTTTTTTCTCGATCCCGATTAGGCCTGCCCGAATCAAATTGTTGATATGCTTTCGAAGTGTGTTGACGCTTCCAATGTTCAGGTCTTTCATTATCTTTCCGTATCCCAGCGTAACAAAGCCTCGCTTATCATCACCGTGTCTCCAGAAATACGCCCACACACCGAAATCGGCGACGCCCAATCCGTGCTCCTTAATCGCCCAGTCCGCAACGTGGTTGAAAGTTGCATATCGGTCTACTTTTTTTGTGCTCATTAAAACTCCCTGTCGTCTTTCTCGCCCGAGGCCGCCGCCTGCCCGTCGTTCCTCTCGGAATCGAATTCGTTTGCGACTGCCGATTTCTTTCGCCCGAACCGGCGGGGCTCGGCTTCCTCGGTTTCCACTTCAAAGCGGTCGGCATCGAGTTCCCGGAAAAGGTTATAGGCCGGGAAGTATTCGTAAAAAATCCCCGTCTCGCCGCTCGTTTCCCCATGCCGATTTTTCAGAATGACCAATTCCACAATCCGGGGGTTTAGGCTCTTGGCAATGTTGGGATCGTATCCCGCCTTCCCTGGCCGGACGATCTTGTTCTCGTTGACGCAAATCGGATTCAGGCCGGAAAGAAAATCGGCGTTGTACTCGATCCCCCCGGACTCTTTGAACGATTCGTAAGAGATCGGCCTGCCGTATCCGGATCGGTTGAAGCTGCTGATAATAAAAACCGGCGTTCGCAGTTTTTTGGAAAGGCTTTTCAACGAAAACACGGTGTCGTCCATATGCAGCCGCAAGTCCTTCCCTTCGGTCGGGGCAATGATTTGAAGGTAGTCAACCAGGATAATCGGCGGTAACAAGGTTTTTCCTTCCTGTCCGGTTTGCGGTTGTCTCTTTTGCAAAAAACCGCCGATCGATGATTCAATCGTCGGAAAATCGCAGCGTCCTTCAGGCTCGACGACGAATCGGCGGGGTGCGACGGATTCCTGAAATACTTCCATTGCTTTACGGAATACTTCCATTTCCTGATCCTGAAGTTCCCGACTTTCGGTGTAACATCGCCGGTCGTCCAAAATGTCGGTCGATGTTTTCGCAAAATCAAAATCGTCGTTATCGTGAAGCTGGGCCGTGAACCGGCTTATGGATTTCGCAAGCAATTCGTTACGTGACATTTCCAGCGTAAAGAACAAAACGTCCCGTCCCGATGCCGCGACGAAATCGGCGATTTGAATCACGAAGGTCGTTTTCCCGAGACTCGGGACCGCTCCGAACGTGTAGAGCCCCGGCCTCAATCCGCCTTTGAGGAACTGATCCAATTGAATGAATCCGGTCGGGATCAAAGGCGGCGGGTTACTCACGTCCGCCACGAATTGAGGAAAATAATCGGCGTCGCTTTCGATCTGTAAAGAGCGAGCCGGGGCCGAGGCCGCCTCTTTGGGCTGGGAAGCCGCCGATTCCGATTTTGTCGATTTGTCGCGGTCCAGCTCCCATCCATGAATGATTTTTTCGGTGATCGGCGGCGTTTCTTTGCAGAGCACCGTGAGATCCTCCGCGATTTCAGCCGGGCTTTTTCCGGCGGATTCAAGGGCTTCGATCCAGTCCGAGACGTCGCCTTTCTCGGGAACGCCGGGAAGCGTGAGCAGCTTGACGTCCGGCTCCATCGGCGGCCCTTCCTTGGCTGGATCGTAGAACATGTTCGCCTGAAAAATCGCACGGCAAACATTCCGGGCAAAATCAAGTCCGGGAGCATCGTTGTCCGGAATGATTCGGATTTTCCTGATCGTTTCGTACTTTGAGGGGTTGAAGATGCGTAATTTACGAAAATTGCCGATGACATAAAAACGAAAAAAGGCCACGATACACCTTGTTTAAGCCAAAACAAGGAGGTGAACCATGGCCCATGAACCCGCAACAACGCGTGCTCGAAACGGACAACGTACCATAACCCTGCCCATGACGGAAGAGCAATAT
>JAVBQI010000201.1:0-3480 GCA_031549145.1 Thermoguttaceae bacterium
GGGGCACCGATCGGTTGCGTCATGGTCTCGCCGTCGCATGTTTATCCCGGTCCCGTCGGCGTCGATATCAAGTGTTCGATGTCGCTGCTGCAATTCGATCTTCCCGCCGAGGAAATCGTCGACAAACGAATCCGGCGTGAACTGATCAACGCGATTTGCGACCGCACGCCGACCGGGCCCGGACGGGGGCAGCGAAGCGTACGGAAAGGACGAAAGATTCCCCTTGCCGCCGCGAAACAGGCCGTGATCGAAGGAGCAAGCGAATCCGTTTGCGAACAATTCGGCGTTCCATTCGAATGGACCGAGCGTTGCGAAGACGCGATTCATTATGGACACGATAAATCGACGGAAACGCTTTCCCGGCGGCTCGAAAGAATCGTCAAGGAAAAATACATGTGCAACTTCGGCGAGAAGATGCAGCAATTTTCTTCTTATGGCGGAGGCAACCATTTCGGCGAGTGCGAGATCGTTCATGTTCTCGAAACGGAAAAAGCCCGACGATGTGCCGACGTTTTCGGACTCAAGGACGGACACGTTGCGTTTTTGTCTCATTGTGGTTCACGCGGCTTCGGCAACATTTTGACGACGGAACAATTCAAAATTCTGCGACAAAAATTCAGGGATTGGGGAACCCCGTACCCCGGCGGCGACCGCGACTTGGTGTACGCCCCGATCGGTTCCCATGAAGCGAACGATTATCTCGACGACATGGCGCTCGGCGCGAATTTTTCGACCGTCAACCATTTGCTGATCAATGCCTTGGTTTGGGAAGCGTTTCGGGAAGTGTTTCCGGGCGTCAAAGCGAATTTCGTGTATTATATTTCGCACAATATCGTCCGCCGCGAAAATTGGAACGACAAATCCGTGATGGTCCACCGCAAGGGAGCGACCCGTGCGTTTCCGGCGGGACACCACGCCCTCAAGGACACGCCGTTCGAATCGACGGGACATCCGATCCTGCTGCCGGGGAATCCCTGCGGCGGCTCCTCCGTGATGGTCGGCGAAGAAGGCGCGACGATCAGCGCGTACAGCATCAACCACGGAGCGGGCCGGGTGATGGGCCGCCGCAATGCTTCGAAAACGCTCGACCAGAAAACGGTCGACCGCGAATTCGAAGAGGACGATATTCTCACCAATTGCCGCCGCTATCCGCTCGACGAGGCTCCGGCAGCGTACAAAAATTTCGACGAAGTGAAAAAAAGCGTGATCGAAGCGGGCCTCGCCTCGGAAGTCGCAAGTCTCAAGGCCCGATTCGTCATCAAAGACGGCGATACCGCCGATGATTAATACGACAATAAAAATGACATTACACGAGAGCCGGGGGCTGTGCCCCCGGAGTGTTGATGCGGCCCTTACACTCCGGGACCACAGGTCCCGGCTCTATAGGACGATAATATGACACACATCCACATCGACGGCTCACAAGGCGAAGGGGGCGGCCAGGTTTTACGGTCGTCGCTCGCGCTTTCGTTGGTCACGGGAAAGCCGTTCACCATCGACCATATCCGGGCCAAGCGAGCCAAGCCGGGTTTGATGCGGCAGCACCTGACCGCTGTCCGTGCGGCGGCAGAAGTCGGTCAATGCGACGTCGACAACGCCAAGATCGGATCCGTGCGGCTCGATTTTCGTCCCGGCAAAGTCCGGGGCGGCGAGTATTCGTTCAATATCGGAACCGCCGGAAGCGCGACGCTTGTTCTGCAAACGGTGCTTCCGGCGTTGATGCTCGCCGAGGAAGCGTCCACGCTGACGCTGCGTGGTGGAACGCACAATCCGATGGCGCCGCCGTTCGATTTTCTGCAACGGGTTTACCTGCCGCTGGTCGAACGGCTCGGACCGAAGTTCGAAACGACGCTGCTCAAGCACGGTTTTTATCCGGCGGGCGGCGGCGAATTCCGTGTCGAAATCACGCCGGTCAAAAAACTGTCGAACCTCGAATTGACGGAGCGCGGCGATATCTTGGAACGAAAAGGTAGAATTCTTCTCGCTTGCTTGCCCAAGCACATTGCCGAGCGGGAAAAGGTTACCATCCTCCAGAAAACCGGTTGGTCGGAAGAATCCGTACGGATTGAAACGATCGCGCAGTCCGCCGGACCGGGGAATATCGTGATGCTCGAATCTTTTTCCAACAACGTTACGGAATTATTCACGGGGTTTGGGGAAATCAACGTCAGCGCCGAATACGTTGCGCAAAAAGCGGTTGACCAATACCGGGAATACCTTGCCGCCGATGCTCCAGTGGGAAAGCATCTCGCGGATCAGTTGATGCTCCCGCTCGGCATCGCGACATGGCAGGGGAGCGGCCCGTCGATCTTTCGAACACTCCAATTAACGCAACATTCCCGGACGCATGTCGATATTTTGAAACGGTTTTTAGAGATCGACATCAAGGTCGAGAATGTGAACGAGCGGCAGGTCGATATTTCCTTGCGGTAAATTTTTTGAAAACCGTCAAGAAGGACATGCAAAACATACGAAATCTAATATATTGAAATCGTCGGCAGTTTTCCCGTTTGACGTGTCTTAAGAAGTATCAAGCGTCAAACTACGAGCACAAACGGCGAATTCTGAATTTTACGAGGAGTCCCATGTTGTTGGTACCGGTGCTCCCTTTCGTTTCGCATGCCTTGTCGTTCAACGAACGGGTTACTGAGTCCCAGATAAAAAATGAATTCAGAGCCGCGCCCGTCAGGAAGCGGAGACCCGCCAAAACCGCTTCCTGACGGGCGCGGCTCTGAATGAAATCACTCAAATTTTTTCTGGATCTCAGTAAACTGATCAATCTTGTCCACCAAACCGGATCGCAACAAAATTCGGAGAAGCTACTTCAAAATACTTGCTCGGCGAATTGAACGATTTATCCGGCTCTTGGTGCTCGGAATGGGAAACAATCGTTTCGAAGCTTTCGAAACTCTTTTTGTTGATTTTTCTCGATCACGTCCGCCGCCTTGCACTGTGCGGTACCCGACGAATCCCCAAAAACAACAGGTCTTGAGGAATCGGATCATGGTCTCGATTCTCGAATCGCTGGGACGGAAAAGAAGAGCGAAACCCGCCCCCTTTTCGCAAAAGTATCCAAGGCGGTCCGGCTCGTGGTTGCAAGTTCCAAGCCGGACTTTTGGCGAAGAATGAAACGGAAATCATGGTAGGTGCTTGCCGAACTCCTCCAGCGATCCACAGTCGAAAGCGAGATCGAAAAGCTCGTCCAGCTTTCCGATGTCCGTGATCGCCCGGACCCGCTCCGCCAGCGTCTCGGGGACGGCCCCCTGCTGCCGGGCCAAAATACGGAGGAGGGCTTCGGTTTTCCCTTCGGCCTTTCCTTTTACTTCGCCCTCCTCTTTTGCCGCTTCCAGACCGGAATAGTATTCCAGCTTCCAGAGCTTGTGCCGCCGCTCCAGTTCTCGCATGTCGGGGTTGGACGAATATCGTTTCAATTCTTCGACCGCTTCCATTACCAACGGATCGTTTTCCACTAATTGCGAC
>JAVBQI010000122.1:0-9893 GCA_031549145.1 Thermoguttaceae bacterium
CAATGAATACGAAAAAGGAATCAAAGTCAGCGATGCGGAACTGAAATCGGTCGGCGTCAAAAAACACGACTTCCACGGAGAATGGAATTACACCGTTTATAAACGTGCAATTAAGTAGGTTGTTTTTGACCAAGCCCTAAGGGCGTTTTTTGACCTCGAAACGCGTTTGGGGCAGACTTTCTCAAAATCTTCGTCCTGGCACGTGTGTAATGCTTTAACGCTCTTTAGAGCGTCCTCGGAATTGATCTGGAGTAGAATGGCGAAACATGATAGACTTCCGAATCGTTTGACGAAACCAACGATTTCACGGAGGGACTCATGGCCAAGGCTTATTCGATCGACTTGCGGGAACAGGTGTTAAAAGAGATCGACGCAGGGATGTCCACCGAAGATGCCGCACGAAAATATTCCGTCAGCATCTCTTGAGCGTACTCGTTGAAAAAACAGCGGCGCGAAACAGGAAGCATCGCCCCGAAAAAATACAAGCCAGGGCCGAAACCAAAACTGGCCCCCTTTGAAAAAGAAGTACGGCAAACCGTCGCCGATCATCCGGACGCGACGCTGCTCGAACTGGCGGAAATCCTGTCTCAATACATTCCGGTCAGCGACACGACGGTCGGTGAATTTTTGAAACAGCTGAAAATCACTTGGAAAAAAAGACGCTCTGCGCCGCCGAACAGCATCGAGACGACGTCGTCGAACAACGGGAAGATTGGAAAATGCTCCAAGAAATATTCGATTGGGAAAATTTCGTTTTCCTCGACGAAACATGGGGCAAAACGAACATGACGCCGCTTTACGGTCGGGCGCCGGTTGGCGAGCGGGTGATTGATTTCGTTCCGCACGGCCACTGGAAAACGACGACGTTTCTGGCGGCGCTGCGACACGATGGTCTCACGGCTCCGATGGTCGCGGACGGAGCGATCAACGGCGAGTTGTTTTTGGCTTATGTGAAACAAATATTATTGCCGACGCTCAAGGAAGGTGACATCGTGGTGATGGACAATTTGAGCTCGCGCAAGGTGGCGGGCGTGGAGGCGGCGATCCATTCGGTGGGGGCGAGCGTGCTTTACCTTCCGCCGTACGGTCCGGACTTCAATCCGATCGAGATGGTGTTTTCGAAATTGAAGACGCTGGTTCGAAAAGCGAAAGTCCGGAAGGTGGAAGACTTGTGGCGGAAGATCGGCGAACTGTGCGATCTGTTTTCGCCGGAAGAGTGCCGAAATTACTTCCGCCCCGCCGGTTACCGGGAAAATAAATTACTCCAAACCAACTCCTGATACGCTCTAGCTAACGCAATATCTATCTCAAAATAGCCTCTAAGATTCCGTCTTCGCCCTCCTGTCCGTAATGATCATAAGCCTGCTCCACGGAACCAGCATCGCCCGGCGGAGGGGATTCCGCCGGGCGGTTTTTTATACGCTGCCCCCCTTTTTTTGCGGATATGGTGATCGAAGTTCGTATCCTGCGTTTTCCGCTATCAAGGAGACATCATCAAGAGTTCATTCATCGGTCATCCATTTTCTTTTGTTCTTCACGGTCGGCCCATTTTTTGAACTCCGGGTCGCTGCTGCCGCAGGTCCAGTCGACCGGGGTCGGATCGAACGCGGGCAGGTTTTTGCCGAGCTTGTCCCGATTTTCGTTGTACCACTTGCCCCAGGCCTGATCGTCGCCGCCGAAGTTCTGGCCGGTGAGTCGAACCAGCGCGATCTGCGTCTCCCAGCGGCAATCCACATTGTAATGGTAAAGCAGCGGAATCAGATCGGGAACGACCGACGGATCGCCGAGCATGCCGAGGGCCCGGGTCGCGAAGAACCGATGGGCGTTATCTTTCACGACCCGTTCACAGGCGATTTTGACGAGCAGCGGAGCTGCCTTATCGCTTTTGATCGTTGCCAGGCCGAGAATGGCTTCGTCGTAAGTTGAAAGCTGCGTGCGACCGGGAAAACCCGGCTCCGGACCTTCGAGTTGCTTTACCCATTTCTTCTCGAACTCGCTACGGGCATTGCCGACCTTGAAGTTTTTCGGATCAAAGACGTAAGGAAAAGCATTTTCGGCGTTCCGATACCTACGTCGTTGCTTTTCGTTCAGCTTCTTGAACCACTCCTCGTTCGCGAACCTTTTTCCGAGTTCAGCATCGAGAAGCGACAGTTGCGGTTGCTTTTCGTACTCCTCGAATTTTTCTTTCGTCAGCCGTTCCGAACTCAAAAATTTCAGGTTCGGGATCGATTCGATCATTTTCTCGAACTTCTCGGGATCCGCCGTCAAAAACGCACCGATCAGTTTTCCGTCAACCGGCTTTGTCCGAAAATAACCCAATTGAACGTCATATTCGTTCATTTTTGGGAACGACACGGCATCCAGGAGTTGCTTGACCGTTTTCGGCGCGAAATCCCCCTGGGGAGCAAAGACGACGATGTGCGTAAACCCGGACATGCCTTGTTCTCCCGGCGTCGCGAATCCGCCATCGGCCGGAGAGAGCGATTCCTGCGGAGTTTTTTCATAGTCTTCGAACATTTTCTCGGTCAAGCGTTCCGTTTTGATGTACTCGAATTGAGGCGTCGACTCGATCATTTTGCGGAGATCTTCCGGCGCGTCGGTCAAATTCGAGGCGATCAATTTTCCATCGACGTTTTTCGTCCTGAAATAACCTCGAAAAATATTGGGGGAATCCGGTTGGGCATGGGATATCTTGAGATAATCCCCCGGTGTTCGCGGATTGAAATCGCCCTTCGGCCCCCAAGTGACGATGTGCGTAAAACCGGCCACGTCTTGTTCTCCCGTCGTCGCGAACCCGCCATCGGCCGGGGGCACCGGGGGAAGCGATTCCTGCTTCGTTTTCTCGTAAGCCTCGAACGATTCCTTCGCGAGCCGTTCCGATTGGACAAATTCAATTTCCGGAACCGATTTGATCAAGCGTTCCAGTCCCTCGGGATCACCGGTACAGAGCGAACCGACGAGTTTTCCGTCGACGGCCTTGGTGCGAAAATATCCGGTGATGGGACCTTCTTCGATGAGTTTTGTGCGAAAAGGGGCGAGAAACCGGCCTGGATTTCGCGGATTGAAATCGCCTTTCGGTTTGAACGTCACCAGGTGCGTGAAACCGGAAACGTCAGGCCGACCTTCCGTCACGAATCCGCCGTCGGCCGGTTTTTTCACGGCCATCGATTCGACGGGTATGTCGACATAATAAAGTTTGTCGCCCCGCAGAACCCAGAATTTGATCACGATGTCGCGATCCGGACGCTGTGCCGTAAAATACCGCAGGTGCGACATATTCGCCATCTGATATTGATCGAAGCCGAGGATGATATCGCCCGTTCGAAGACCGGCCTGATCGGCACGAAAGCCTTTGCCCAACTTCCGGACGACGAACCCTCCGGTCGGATAGCGGGATGAAAAACCCGGGTCGAGTTTTTCATACTCTTCTTTGGAGGGCTGCTCCAGGGAGGCCCCGAGGATACGGACTTTCCGGAAAGCCAGAGACTGGATGAAATAATCCGACTCTTTCATTTCCGGAATCGGCGCGGAAGCAAGGGGTGCGGCTTCCATTTCGCCGGATTCCGTTTTCAGGAAAAACTTGCCGTCTTTTTCCAGGGAATCCAACGCCGGAGGCTTCGAAGGATTGTTCGGATCCGGTTTGACGAACAAATTTTTCGCGAGTTCCTCGCGTTTTTTCGTATCGACGGGACCTTCGCCGGTCGTAAAGGTATAAAACACGTATTCCGAAGGGACGCCCTCGACCGAACAAAATCCGATGAAGGGTTTCATGTTCAGCAGGATTTCGTACGTTTTGTTCGGCTTCAATTGCACGGGAGCCACGCAAGTCCGTCGATCTTCCGTCCAGAAGATTTTATCCGTCACGTCGGCGGTGAGGGCGGTGTTGTCATCCCGCTGCGCCCAAGCCATGCCTGTTCCCATGGGACGATCGAATGTCAGGTAAACCTGGGAAATATTCGGATCGACATCCTTGATATTGTTTTCCGGGAACATTTTGACGATTTTGGGGACGTTTGATTTTCCCTCTTGCTTGTTTTCCACGGGATCGGTTTCCGGTTTTGCCGCTTGTGCAACGAGCTGCACTTTGACCAGGCTGAAACAGAACAGGCCGATGACGAGGCACAGAATTCCAAATTGTTTCATGATTGATTCCTTTGCGATAAAATGATGTTCTTTCAAACGACGGACACGTTCCTTGAGGTCACTGTTTTTGTATGGATGAACCCAGGCTAAAAATCTTGGTACACTCCGGTTCAAGACGAGCATTGATTCGGCGAAAGTCACGATGCCGTTTTTCTCCGAGCCGAACGCTTCCGAATCGCACCGCCACTCGGCGGCCTCATCGAATTTTTTCAGCGCGAACCAGGCCAGCGGGTTGAACCAGTGGATCATCGTCGCCAGTGAAAGTAAAAACGACTTCAAACCGTCTCGGTGCCGCGCGTGGGACAGCTCGTGTTTCAAGACCCCGCGTCGGATCGCTTCCGAGGATTCTTCCCACAGCGATTCCGGCACGAAAATCGTGTTCCGAAAAATGGCCGGCCCGAAATGGTCGGTGAGCAGAATCCGAAAACGTTTCCCGTGCGACATTTCTTCATCGACCGGTTTCGCCGATCGCATTTGCCGCATCAAACGGTAAAGTCCGAAACAACGCAGCAGGACGATCACCGCCAGCCCGGCCGCCCAGATTCCGAAAGCGATCATCGTCGGTTCGACACGCCACGGAGCCGGAACCGTCCGGAGCGGCTCCGGAAGTACCGCCGGTTCGGAAGAGGACTCCGTCGGCAAAAACATCGGCTCCGAAAACTCTTCCGGGAACGGCGTCTCGAATGACCTCTCGAAAGACGCGGCCGCCTGAGCCGGCGGTACTTCCGGCGTCAAGATGGGAAGTTCCAGCGGAACTCGTATCCAAAGCACGCCTTGCAGGAGCACGAAGGCCCAGCCGATACGGTGAATCCGGGAAGAGCGACACCGGCTCCAGCGGAGCGCGAGAAAAACAAACAGGCCCGTTACGGCCACGGCGACGCTCGTTCGAAGGAGCGCGAAAAGAACCGTTTCACTCATCGTTCGTCTCCCTATGTTTCTGGATAATGGTTTCGAGCAGCGCGATTTCCTCGGCGTCGAATCCCCGCTTCGAAGCCAGGTGTGAGAGAAGCGGAACGATACTCCCGCCACAAAGTTTCTCGATATTGTCGTAATACGGCTCAGTCACATCCTCGGGCTTCAGCAGGGCCTGATACTCGCCGGGAAAACCGACCCGCCGGGCCACGGTCTTCTCGACAAGCCGATTGAGCCGCGTCTGGACCGTGCCATAGGCTAATGTATTCCCCCGATTCGCCAGTTCTTTGTGAACCTGCGAGATCGTCGCTCCGCCGAATTCCCAGAGAATGCGGAGCAGCTCCATTTCTCCGGTCGTGATCCGGACTTTCGTTTTTTTCTTTCTCATTTTTTTCTCCGAAAAGGACTAAGACATTGTATTAGCATGATTCTAATACAACGTCTTAGATGTGTCAATACTCATTTTCCATTTTCTGAGATTTTTTTGAAAGTCGACATTGCTCTTTATGGTGTGTCGAAAGGTGAAGAACGAAGATGGGATACCGCCGAAATAGCCAAAAGACGCTGATCGAGCGGAGGGACGCCTCTTTTCGGCGAAAGAAGGCCAAAAAAAATCCCCTTCCTCCGAGATGCCGGAAGAAGGGGATTTTTGTTGCCGAAAAACGGGAGAAACCGTCCCTCTCAAAAATCAATCGTCATTGCTTCTTCGTTTTTGATCTCGAAGGTTTTCACGATCGATTTGTCTTGATTTTGCGCCCGATAAAGCCCCGGAGGAAACGAAACCGAATACTCGCCGTTTTTGTCGGCTCGGATACGTCGCTCGGAAAAACCCTCGCGCGGCATCAACTCTCCCGTTCCTTTGAGTTCGGAAACCCAAAGGTAAGCGTCAGGGACCGGCTTTTGATTCTTCGGCGAAAGGATCCTGCCGGAGAGCTTTGTCCCTGGGATCAGGACGAAATCGAAACGGGGCAGCGATTCCGGGGCGTCCTGGCTCACCACCCGATCGATCCACTTTTTCGCGGCAACCAGCGGCTGTTCGCTGCCACTGTAGGGAAGAATCGTTACACTCTCATACGCGTTGACGTCGTACGAAAAATTTCCGTTGTGATCCGTCGACTCGCCGACGGTCATCATGTTTCCCGTGATAATCTCCAGCTGACACCACGGGACCGGAGTGCCGTCTTCCAGCCGGACCGAACCGCGAACTTCCACGCGCCGGGGCAACGTGATTTCCAGCGTGCCGCTTGGCAATCCGCGATACCACGTTTCGGATTTTCGTCCGTAATACCTTGCCTCGCCGCTCTTTTCGAATCGCGGGTTGGCACCGCTCGCCGTAAAGCCCACTTGCCCCAGCCAGGCGGGGAGCCAATCGAAGACGACGACTCCGTCGACATTGGTTTTTTGCCCGAAAAGCGTTTCCAGCCCGTTCGTCTCAAACACATGGTCTTTATAATAGACTTGCGATTGAGGCGCTACCAGGGCTCCTTCCAGCGGGCGGTGATACACATCGACGACACGAACGGTAACCGGCTCCCCTTTTTCCAGCCTGAAAGTAAACGGGCCGTTATCATGCTTCTCGTTTTTCCAGTTTTTATCGTTGAGTTTTTCGAAGTATTTTTCCGAGTCCGCGATAATCGCCACGGTCCCGTAGCCCGCCCCCGGTTTCATCGCAAAAATCGAACTGATCGGTTTTTCCGAAGAGGCGTCATACTCGAACCGGCCCTGCGCGTCGGTTTTCGCGCAGGCGATTCTCAAGGCTCCCCGGCCGGTTCCAGAAACGGCTGCGCCTTCGACCGGTTTCCCGTCGGCGTCAACGACGGTTCCGGTCATTCGTCGCGATTTCTGGAGCGTGCAGCGGACGTTGACCGGATTCGGGATTCCCGATTTGCCATAGGAAAACTCCGCACGACCCAGGAGACCGCGTTCCCTGTTGTACGCTTCAAAACGTCCCTGGTTGTCGATGATGCTCACGGGAATTTTGGTCTTCACGCACCCGTCGGAATCGGTCGTCCAGGTTTTTTCGACCGGATGATTCCAATCGGAATATCTCAGCCCGACAAGCGTGCCGGGAACCGGCTTGCCGTCCGGATCCAGGGCCGTGAAAACAAGTTCGACGAGCTCGTCGATATCGCTTTCTTCTTGAAAATGCGATGTGATATTGTCGGTTCCGGAACTAAAGGCAACGTTTGTCGATGATTTAGGGTCGGTTTCGAACGCATCCTGGGCCGTTAACCGCACGGTTCCCAGGATCAAAACCATCGTTCCGAGCAGACCGGCGAACACGCACATCACGAACCTTCGCGGCCGGGTTCGAAGCGGCAATCGGTCGTTTTGCAGAATCATTTCAATTCTCCTGTGTAAAAAGGTGGGGCGATCTCCCATGCCGAGGGCGGCCGGGAAAGGGAGCGGTTTTCTCAATCGGGCGAACGAGAGCAGCACGGAAGCGTAGTCTTCCGGCATTGCCGCGGTTCGCGACGCGGCCTGATCGGCGAGGTAATCCTGGTCCAGCCGCAATTGACGGCAGAGCATCGGGTAAAACGGCTGCACCCAAAAAAGCGGCGCCAACAAATTCAATGCCTGCCAGCACCAGAGGTCGCCGTTGGAGAGATGCACCCGTTCGTGCGCGAGTGCGAATCGGAGCGATTCTTTCGACAGGTTTTCCGGCACGACGATGATCGGCCTCAAAAAATTTCGCAAGGCGAGACACACGAACGGCGTTTCGGTCTTCGCGGACACCAGCAGCCGCACCCCTTTCGGGAGCAAGGCGTCCGATGCCGGGCTCGCGGTGTTGAGGATGCGGCGTAATCGTACAACGCCGACCAACCACAGCCCGGCGTAGTACAGCAGCCCGAGCCCGAAAACCGTCGGCACGGTCCTGTCAACGAAAGACCACAGGCTTTTTGCCGTGAAAACCGCGACGGGCTTGGCCGCCGTTTCCGAAGGTGTCGCCGAAAATGTCGGCTCCGTCGTAACGTGAATTTTTTGCGGCGGCAGCGTTGCCGCTTCCGTTTGATTCGCGGCAACCGGCATCTGATCGGGAGCGGCGTTGTGTTGCAGAGCAACACTCACGAGAGCCGTGCTTGTTTTCGGCAGCACGGCGACGTTCATAGGCGGGACGATCGGCACGAAAACCAGCGACAAGGCGACGGCGATCGCGAGGAGCGTTCCCTGGACAAGCCGAATCCGCTCGACCGGCTGCCGCAGCTTCCGCTGGAACAGAAACGCGGCCCCGAAAAGAAAAAACGCGATAAGTTCGATCAGGAGAATCGTGTTTGTCAACATGCTCATTGTTCGTTCTCCTTCGTTGAAAGTTTCGCTTTGCGGGATGCGGCGATGATTTTTTCGAGTTTGTCTAGGTCAGCCTCCGTATGCTCTTCCGCCTTCAGCATGCTGAGGACGAGCTGATCGAGCGCCCCGTCGAACAGCTTGTGCAGGAACCGCGAACTCGCCTGTTCCGAGGTGTACCGGGGGGAGTAATAGAGCGTTCGGTTTTGTTTGCGAACCTTGAGCAGTTTCTTATCGGCCATGATTCGAATCAAGGTCTGAATCGTCGTCAGGGCGAACTCCCCGTTGGGGGCCATTTTTTCATGTACTTCACGAACCGAAGATTCTCCGTGTTCCCAAAAGACTTTCAGGACGTCCAATTCGCGATCCGAAGGGGCAATGATTTTTGTTTTTGACATTTTTTATTCCTTTTGAGAGGGCATGCACTAAACTATTAACTTAGTTTATCGGATGCGAAAAACTAAGTCAATAGTTTTTTGAATTTTTTTCTGAAATAATCGGAAAGATTGATAATCGCCTCTTTTCGGCGAAAGAAGGCCAAAAAAAATCCCCTTCCTCCGAGATGCCGGAAGAAGGGGATTTGAATTGACAGGGAATTGAACGATCCCGGAACGGCTCTAACGCTTCATATTCGGGTAATAGTGCGAATAATTCCGGAAAGACGCCGCTCGACTGTACGAACCTCGTTTCTGCGGAGCGTTTATCGTCTCAAGATCGCCCTGCAACGACTGTTGTTGATAGGCCTGTCGGTTCAATTGAGCCTGTTGCTGGGCAAAGGCCTGCTGTATCTCTAACTGCGGGCGGACATATTGACTGTAACTGTCGAGCACCCCCGTCGGCCGGTTGCCGAGCGACAACCAAGGGCTCAGGGCGGGCGATTGCCCGAAATTGTAAAAATTCATTTGCCCGTAGGCCGCCTCACTCCCGCAAAAAGCAAATCCCAAGAGAGCGGCACAGAGCCAAAACGTAGCCCGTTGAAAATATTTCGTTGACATCGGAATTCTCCTTATTACGACACTTCGAGAATCGCAATACGATTGAAACGTATTAGACCATCCAATAATTCGTATACGACTTCAACACTCCCGGTGGTCGCTTTTCACAAAGCATTATCACGGTAAGCAAAGTTAAAAACGCTCTAATAACGATAACTGTTCGCTTCCCCGCCGCCGGCAAGGAAGTTGCCCGAGTACCGGGAAATTGTCGTCGCGCTCAAAAGCATAAAGCCCATGATTCGTTCCCACGGCGCGAAAACCTTGGCGAGGCGTTGGTCGAAAGCGACCCAATTGTCGTGAGCGACAAACACCCGGTCTCCCGGAAGAACCTGATAGTTCGTTTGCGGAGCCCCGTAGGCGACGACCGCGTTCCAGTCGACCGGCAAAATCAACGGCCGGTTGGTATTGGCGATCGGTCGGGCGATCCAAACCCGTTTCGAGGAAAATTGCGTCAAACCGTTGACGTTGGCGATTGCCTTGAGAACGGTTTCATTTCCCGTGTACGGAAAAGGAATGACCTGATCGCCGATCGCACCGCTTTGGAGTATGACATAGTAC
>JAVBQI010000208.1:0-21397 GCA_031549145.1 Thermoguttaceae bacterium
TACACTAGCGGTCGATACGCCGTATCCGGGGAGGGTACGCGAATGGTTAGCAGGCTGACTCGAAATCAGTTGCCGGGTAACCGGTTGAGGGTTCGACTCCCTTGCCCTCCGCTCCGAAAAAAGTCGAAATCGCCCCCTTGAAACCGACTCGTTTCAAGGGGGTCTTCTTTGCTTCGCAACGCGGAGTACCGGTGAAATGCTGACGGAATTACATCCGCTCGACGGTTTGGATGCCGAGGAGTTCCAGGCCCTTGCGGATCGTTCGTGCCGTCAGATCGCAGAGCCGCAACCGGTCGGTCTTGACCGATTCGCTTTCCGCCCGCAGCACCGGGCATTGTTCGAAAAACGTCGAATACCGGTTCGCCAACTCGAAAAGATAGGCCGTCAACTGGTTCGGCCGAAAATCCCGAACCGCCGATTCGAGAGCCTCGTCGAATTTCAGCAACTCAAGCGCGAGCGCCCGCTCCCGCGGATCGTTCAACCGGATCGGCTCTTTCAAATCACGCAGGGTTTCCGGATCACAGTTCCCTTTGCCGAAAATACTTTGAACCCGGGCGTAGGCATATTGCATGTACGTCGCCGTATTGCCGTTCATCGCCAGCATCTTGTCGAAACTGAAGACGTAATCGCTTTCCCGGTTCTGCGACAGATCGGCGTAAATCAGAGCCCCGATACCGATCCGTCGTGCCGTTTCGCGGCGTTCGTCCTCGGTCAACAGGCCGGCTTCGACCGGCTTCGCGTCGTCGTTGGCGGCGACGATCTGAAAGGCACGCTGCTCGGCCTCGTCCAAAAGCGATTCCAAGCCGACGGTGTCCCCGGAGCGGGTCTTGAACGCCTTGCCGTCGTCCCCGAGCACCGTTCCGAATTTGACGTGCACCAGCTCCGGCGGGTGGGCTTCCGTTTTTCCGGCCGCCGCGAACAGCTGCTGGAAATGGTGCGACTGCCGGAAATCGACGACGTACAAAATCGTATCGGGCCGGAATTCCCGTATCCGGTAGCGGATCGTCGCCCAATCGGTCGTCGAGTAGAGAAACGCCCCGTCCTTTTTGCGAATGAGCATCGGGACCTCTTCCCCTTCGAGGAAAACGCCGACGGCTCCCTCGGTTTCCCGGGCGATTCCGTTTTTCAGCAGTTCTTCGACGAGCGGGGCGAGCATCGGTTGGTAAAAACTTTCTCCGAGCGTGTGATCGAAACGAATGCCGAGCCGTTTGTACATCCGGTCGATTTCCTGCATGCAAACGGGAACGAACTCGTTCCAAAGCGCGAGGTTTTCGGGATCGCCGTGGTGCAGCTTCGCGGTTTCTTCGAGGACGAGCGGCCCGAGGGTCGAGCCGGGCTCGTCGACCCGGCGGCGAACCTCGCGGTACAGCCGCGAAAGTTCGAGGACCGGGTTCGCTTCGTAGGCCGTTCGGTCGAGGAAATGACGGTAGCCGTAAATGATCATGCCGAACTGCGTTCCCCACTCGCCGATATGGTTGTCGGTGATCACCTCATGACCGAGAAATTTCAAGATATGGGCGAGAGCGTTGCCGATCACGGTCGAGCGGATGTGACCGACATGCATCGCTTTGGCGACGTTCGGGGCGGAGTAATCGACCAGGATCCGTTTTTTTTCGGCCTCGCCGAGGAGCGGAACGGCGAGGCGGTCGCGATCGGCGAGCGCTTTTTGGAGGAATTCGGCGAGAACGTTGTCGCGCAGCCGCAGGTTGATGAAGCCGGGACCGGCGATCTCCGGCTCGGTGCAGAGGTCGCCGATTTCGAGCCCCTTGAGGATTTCGGCGGCGATCTCGCGCGGAGGACGGCCGAGCTGTTTGCCGAGCGGCATGGCGAGATTTGCTTGGAAGTCGCCGAATTTCGGGTCCTGCGAGGGACGAATCAGATCAAGAACGGCATGGGGATCGTCGATCCAACCTTGCAGAGCGTTTTTGAAGCGGAATTTCAGGAGGTTGATAAGCATAGAAAACGATTAGTGAGTTCCAGATTAAAAATGATCTGACATTCCATCATCCCCGCGTAGGCGGGGATCCAGAGATTACGGTTTCCCTCTGGACCCCCGCCTGCGCGGGGGTGACGATCTTATTTCAAAAAGAGGGGCAAATTTTTTCTGGAACCCAGTATAGAGGAAAATAGTCAAAAAAGAAGGCCGTTCGAACCTTGCGGTTTGAACGGCCTTCACTCCGGGGACGTATGTCCCCGGCACTTTAACTTCTAACACATTCCAACGAGAACATCGAAACAATTCTTACGGCATTTCCGGACCGTTGCCATCGCGGCAGTCGGCCAATTGCTGCAGAATCTTCGGATCGGTTCCCGGTCCGGCCTGCTGGACGGATCCGTCACCTAACGTGAAGTGGACGGTCCCGGCGGTGTGCGCCGAACCGAACGAGAAACGCATTCTGCCGACAGGATCATCGATCCCCGCACCTTGCTTGTCGGGGTTGGGCGAAT
The DNA here is from genome assembly GCA_031549145.1 of Thermoguttaceae bacterium. Lineage (GTDB taxonomy): Bacteria > Planctomycetota > Planctomycetia > Pirellulales > Thermoguttaceae > JAVBSX01. Next base: position 2,449 of record JAVBQI010000208.1, read on the forward strand.
AACGTTCCCCGGCGAATTCTTTCGGCCCGCGGGCAACCAATTGTCCACCCGTCAACCAACTCTGTTGCGTCGTGCCACCGTAGGCAGGCACAAGCGCATCCCCGGCGATGTTCAATCGGATGACATCATGGTTGCACAGACGCGCGATGGAGCTGTGACGACCGCCGTGATAGGCATAGGTGATCGAGCAGTCCCAAGCACTGTAATAGGAGGTGCACTTTCCAACCGCGACGGTCGGGATATGCTTCTCGCCGAGCACGATGGTCTTGGAAGGTCCATCGGCCATCCAGGAGAACGTATCACGCGGCGACCAGGCATTGAGGTCCATCTGCAACATGTAGTTGGCCGGTGAAACGACATCCTGAGTAGTTTCAACGCCGGTGTCCGGATCGGTAGTCGTTGTAGGCGTTACCGTCGTCTTAAAAGATGCGATAAGGTCGTTCCAGAACTTATCCTCTGCCGCTTTTTTCTCCTTAGCATCAGCACCTGGCCAATCGTACCCCGCGTTCGTGATTTGCGGAGGGGTGGCCGTGTTAGGTCCCCAGTACGTTCCATAAAGAACGTCCTGGAAATCACCTTTCGAGCGCAAAGTTTTCGGCTTGGAAGAGCGAAGGGCACCCTTCATATACTGGTTGAAATTCCAGCCTTCACCATCCCAGGCACTGTGATAAAGCGTCCAACGTCCTTCATAGACCGCAGCGGACCGCGTGGGGGTGGCCGCCATCCCTCTTCCTGCCTGTGCGTTAGCCAAACTCAAGTCCGGAGCGTAAGGATAGACCATAGCAGCCGTGAACGGGTCCGTGCAAGCGACGACAATGCAATAGTCTCCCAAGGGGCCGTTCTGACCGAGGTTCGCCGTATCGGCGTGATTATCTCCAAGCTCCGTGAAAGCCGAGAAGCCCGAACCGCGAACCGGGTTTCCCGCGTTCCAGTCCGTATGTCCCTCAAGGTTCGAAGTGCCAGTTTCCGGCCATTCGGCGGCCATGACGAACTGAAGTCCGCTTCGACGGGACGGGCATTTGAAAATCGCGACCTTTCCCAGTTCATGAGCCCTGCCGAGATCGCCCTGGAACTCAAGGATGTTGAGCAACGCGTTAGTCTGTGGCAACGACCAACCGCCGATCATCCCCAAGCCCAAGTCTTGGATCCTGGGGAGTCCCAAGTCCAAAACGTTGGCCAAAATTTCCTTGTCGGAATAAAACCCTTCGTATGTCTCGTAGGAGGCCTTTGTTTCGGTGTAGGCACCGATCAGGCAGAAAAAGCTGGCCATCTCGGAATGGATACAAACCGGCGGCAGGCCTTTTTTGGCGTCATGGAAGTTATGGATGCCGAGTCCCATCTGCTTCATGTGGTTCGAGCACTGCATACGACGAGCCGCTTCGCGGGCCGCCTGCACTGCCGGTAGCAGCAGGGCGATCAGGATACCGATGATCGCGATGACGACCAAGAGTTCGACAAGCGTGAAGCCCTTCACCTTGCCTTGTGTGAGATTACTTTTCATAAGAATACTCCTTCTTAAAGAAAAACAATAAAAAAATAAAAAAAACAACAACGTATAAATCAAGGGGCGGCCACCCGGGATATCGAAAAAATAAAAAAACAGGGTATTTTTTGAGAAAATGCTCTAAAAATGCAACATTTCCTCGACTGGGGAGTGGCCACCCGGGGTATCGAAAAAAATATTATCGGGTCGTTTGAGGTCGAGTATTCGTATATTCCTATCAAATAACGATAGTAATATTCACTATTAGCAATCACCATGGCTTATATATTACCCGGGGCAAAGAAAAATTGCAACAACTTTTTTTAAAAAATCACAAAATTTAAAAAAATTGTTTTTCTGTGGGGGGATTGGGGAAAATAACCGGACGGGGCGACGGGGTACCGGCTAAATGAGGGGAGATTGGTTTTTCAGGAAGAGATCGAGTTTTTCGCGGGTTGGGGCGGCATTTTGGCCCCCTTTTCCAGTTGTCTTGAGGGCGGCGGCGGCCGAGGCGAAGCGGATCCGGCAGGGAAGGTCCCACCCGAAAGCGAGTGCGGCGGCATAGGCCCCGTGGTAGACATCGCCGCAGCCGGTGGTATCGATTACAGTAACGGGAAAGGCGGGGTGGTGCCGAACCGAATTTTCGCCCTGTTCGATAAACCAAGAGCCGTTTTCGCCGTCGGTTACAACGACAGTTTGGCGATGATTTTCAGCGGCGATGATCCGGACAGCCTCTTCGATATCGCTGGTTTTCGCGTATTCGCGAGCGAAATGGGCGGGGAGAATCGGGTGATCAACCAATTCGAAGGCCTCTTTTTCCTCGGAACAGCGGATCGTCTCGAAATCGCCGACGATCGGCATTCCGCGTTGGCGGGCCTTTCGGTAGAGCGAGAGGAGGGTTTTAGCGAAATTGTGGTCCGCGAAGAGAACTTTGGCCGCTAAGGCGCGTTCGATCGTTTTTTCGTCCGGTTCCGGGAGGACGGTGTCGTCGGCGGACCAGAAGATGGTTCGCTCACCGGTCGATTTTTCAAGGAAGATCATACTGTCAAACGGCTTCGTCGCGGGCATGTAACGACCGGGCTCCGGGACGTCGACGCCGGCCTGTCGCAGCCGCTCGCGGATGAAATCGGACATTTCGTTTTCGCCGAGCGGACCGTCGTAGTAGCACTTTGCACCGAGCTTGGCGGCCGCGAAAAGGGCCGTCGCCGTCAAGCCACCGCCGTGGTTTTCGCGGGAGAGGACCCGCGTTTTGCCGCCCGGAGCGGGGAAACGCTCCAGCTCCATGATCGTATCGAACGCCGCGGTTCCGAAGCCGATAATGTCGTAGCAGGGGACAGAGGATGGAGGACAGAGGATAGATTTGTCGATCGAAGATCGACGAAGGGTGTCTTCAAAAAAATTCATTTGAGCAATAAAAATATTTGGAAAAATCCCTTCGCGACCGTAGGTCGCGGCTCTCTTTTCTCTATCCTTTCATCTATGCTCCGGGGCGCCGCGGCCGTAGGTTGAGAGGCGTTGCGAGGGGGGAGGGGACGGCGGCGTGGACGGCGGCAGGAGAGGGGTCGGGATTCCCTTATCGGCTAATTCCGGCGTCGGGGCGGGCGGGGTTTCGGCCGATTTGTCGGGGGTGGCCGCCGCAACGGCCTCCGTTGCTTCCGGCTTAGGCGGCTCTGGCGGAGGTTCCAGGAAATGCCGTTCGGCCGTCAACGGCGGCGGGGATGCCGTTTCATCGTCCGAGCTCTGAAAAGGAACGAACTCGGAGAGGCGATTGCCCGCGAATTGCGTGCCATCGTAAATGTTGCCGCGATTGAACGGGCCGGCCCCGAAGACCCACCAGGCTTTGGCCCGGCTCTCGCTTTGCCGGTTGCCCGAGCACCAGAGCGGATGTCCCGTTTCCTTGTTGTAAACAAAGACCGCGATTTTTGCGACGGCCCTTTGATCGGTTTTTTTGACGAACGGGATTTCCGGAATCTGCGGCAGAGTTCCCGAAGTCGTCACGACGGGGACAGTGATCGCCGGGATCCCGAGCATGACGTCGTTGCGATCGGTTCCGACGGCCCCGGCGCGGAGCTCGACGATGTATTCGGCTTCTTCCTGTTTGTCGCACATCAAGCCGCCGTAGGAAGCGATGTGCTGGCGAATGGCCGTGCCAATATATTGATTGTCGGTCACGGCCGCGATCGCCGTGGTCGAAACGAAGACCTTTTTTCCGGCGAGGACCTGAAAATTGAGCTGCTCGACGGTGTGGTCAATCGCGTAACTGAGCAATAACTGTTCGGTTGCGGTTCGGGAGGTGTCGCTCCATTTCGTCGTTCCGCAGCCGCAGAGGACGATTCCGAAGGAAAAAAGGAGAAATATGATAAGAACCGCGCTGGTTTTCACGTTTGGTTTTTTGGGATTGAGAAACGCCGGCGTCCGCGCCGCTCGGCTAAACGGGCTGGGGGGCTGGCCTCATACCGTAAGCTGGATAAAATGATCGGGAACGATACGAAATTCTTCTTTTTCTGTAAAGACCCTTTTTCCTCACTTTTTCGCTGAAAAGATGCTTGAAGTTTTTGATAATCAGTATCCTGGTCGTGATTACACCATCGAAATCGTTTGCCCGGAGTTCACCTCCGTTTGTCCGAAAACCGGACAGCCTGATTTTGGGACGCTTATTTTCGAGTATGTTCCCGACCAAAAGTGCATCGAACTGAAGAGCCTGAAGCTTTATCTTCAGAAATTCCGCAACGAAGGGATCTTTTACGAAAACGTGACCAACCGGATTCTCGACGATCTGGTCGCGTTGCTGAAGCCTCGGCGAATGAAGCTGACGGCCAAATTTACCCCTCGGGGAGGGATTTCGACGACGGTTGTCGTTGAAGCAGAGGGCAGAGGATAGAGGACGAATATACCGTAGCCGGTAGGGGCGGTAGGCTTCGTCTCCGTCAAATCACGGCCTCGTTGGGCCGCTGCCGTTTTCTCACGGAAAATTTAAACCGGCTTGAGCATAACATGAATGTCAACATTGCGGATTATTACGCCAACGACGACTGGAAGCTCATCCGGGCCGAAGCCGATCGCCGCGAGACACCCTTCGTCGTCGTCAATCTCAATATCGTCCGAAAAAAATACCGCGAACTCGAAACGTTTTTTCCTTACGCGCGAATATTCTATGCCGTCAAAGCGAATCCGGCGCCGGAAATCCTCGGTTTGCTGCGCGATCTCGGCGCCGGCTTCGATATCGCATCGATTTACGAACTCGACAAGGTGCTGTCGCTCGGCATCGCCCCGGAACGTCTGAGTTATGGAAATACGATCAAAAAGTCGTCGGACATTCGATACGCCCATGAACGCGGAGTGCGGCTGTTCGCAACCGACAGCGAAGGTGATTTACGCAACATCGCCCGCGAAGCACCGGGATCGCGGATCCTGCTGCGAATCCTGACGGAAGGGGCCGCGACGGCCGAATGGCCGTTGTCAAGAAAATTCGGTTGCCATACGGATATGGCGATCGATTTGGCTCTCCTGGCCCGCGATCTCGGACTCGATCCCCGCGGCCTGTCCTTTCACGTCGGCTCGCAGCAGCGCGATATCGGCGCTTGGGATGCCGCGATTTCCAAGATGCGGCATCTTTTCTTCCGACTTGAAACCGAAGGGATTCCCGCTCACGTGATCGACATGGGGGGCGGTTTCCCGGCTCGTTATCTTTCCCAAACGCATCCGCTCGATGTTTATGCGAAGGAAGTCCGCCGTTTTTTGGATGAAAAATTCGGCGATTCTTTGCCGGAAATCATGCTCGAACCGGGCCGTTCTCTCGTAGGAGATGCGGGCGTGTTGGTCGGTGAAGTGATTCTCGTCTCGCAAAAATCGAACCTTGATATCGACAAATGGGTTTATCTCGACGTCGGCAAATACAATGGCCTGGTTGAAACGAGCGGTGAGAGCATTCGTTACCCTTTGTATTGCGAGGCCGCGGGCGACTCCTCCGAAGGGTTCATTATCGCGGGGCCGACTTGCGACAGCGCCGATACCATGTACGAAAATTTTCGCAACCCGTTGCCGCAGGAGATCAAGCCGGGCGACCGGGTTTATTGGCTCAGCGCGGGCGCCTACACGGCCAGCTACGCTTCCGTGGAATTCAACGGTTTTCCGCCCGTCAAAACGTATTTTATCCAATGAGAGCCGACACACACGACACTCTCCGGCGCGAACGTATCACCGAAGCGGAACATGCCGACTGGATGTTCGCCTGCCGCCTCTACGAAACATCGTTCCCTCCGACAGAGCGTCGTTCGCTCGTATTACAAGAAGAGTTCCTCGCGCATTCGCACTACCATTTCGACGTTTGGTACGACGGTGATGCGCCGATCGCCGTGTTGGGTTGGTGGGACTTTCGTCGGCTCCGTTTTTTCGAGCATCTCGCCGTCGATACAAGCCGCCGGTCTTCCGGTTACGGAAAAAAGATCATGAGGACGATGATGCGCATGTGGGACAAGCCGATCCTCCTGGAAATCGAGCCTCCCGTCGACGAGATGACGCGCCGCCGAAGACGGTTTTACACCAAACTCGGTTTTATCGAAAACGATTTCGACCATTTGCAGACATCCTATTGCGACCCCGACGCCGGAGTGCCTCTTCGTGTCCTCTCCTGGCCGGGACCGTTGGAACCGGAACTGTACGTGGAGTTTCTCCAATTGCAGCGTTTTGAAACCATTGGACATTTTCCCGACGACCGTCGCGTCGACCATGAAAACGAAGAGGAGACGTGGTCCAGCCCGATGCTTCCCCGGAATAATCGGTCGTAAGCGTTCACGAACTTATGGACCACAAGCATCTTGCCTGCATCCGGGGCAGCGGGCTTCCAGCCCGCGAGTCTCGAAGCACGGAACGGTTTTTTGTGAATCAGGTTTATGGATACGAAAAAACCGGAGAGCCCCATTTACAGGCTGGAAGCCCACGGTCCAAGGAAAAACCTCCTTGTTTTAGCTGTTTTGAAGTGATTTCGGCTCATGATGCATGGGCCGCCAAGATTTGGTACGTAAAACCCGGCCCTTTGTTCGGACTTTTGACTTTGCAGTTCTCATGGAATTCTCTCCTTGCCGGTTGCCGGCGAATCGGGTAAAATCCGGGCCTTGGCGGTATTTTATACCGTAGCCGGTATGGGCGGTAGACTTCGCCCCCTGTCAAACCGCGGCCTCGTTGGGCCGCTACCCTACTGAAGACGGGAATTCTATTGCCTTGCCAATAACCCCTCTCAATCGGAAAGGATTCAAACCATGTCAACGGGAAAAGCGGTGGGAGCGATCGAGCTTTCCAGCATCGGAATCGGATATCGGGTTCTGGACGAAATTCTCAAGGCCGCTCAAGTGCAAACGCTCATCGCCCGGACGATTTGCAGCGGCAAATATCTGATCGTGATCGGCGGGAACATCAGCGACATCGAAGCGGGAATGAGTACCGCGATTCAAGTCGGCGGCGAAGCGGTGATCGATCACCTGACCGTCGCCAACGTGTTCGAGGGGGTTTTTCCGGCGTTGGGACAGTCCGTCGTTCTTGCTCCGGGGGAAATCGGAGCCTTGGGCATCGTCGAAACTTTCGGAGCGGTCAGTGCCCTGGTCGCCGCCGATTATGCCGGCAAGGCCGCCCGGGTTACTCTTTTTCGCCTGCATTTGGCAATGGCCCTGGGGGGCAAAGGCCTCTTGCTCATGACCGGCTCGGTCTCCGATGTGACCGCCGCCGTGCAAGCGGCTTCCGATGCCGTCCGCAAACGAGGGCTCCTCGTCAGCGAACAGGTGATCCCCCGCCCGAATCGGGAGCTCTTTAGCGATTATTTGTAGAAGCGCGGAGTGCTCGAAGAGAGAGCGGAGTACCGGCTAAATGAGAGGGTGTTTTTCCTCTCCGGCAAACCGGCGGCGGAGTTGGCCGCAGGCGGCGTCGATTCGATCCCCCTTGCGGTATCGGACCTTGACCTGAATGCCGGCAGATTGCAAGTCGGCGACAAATCGCTGCGTCGTCGTGCTCGCCGGAGTTTCGAACGGCAGTTCCGGGACCGGGTTGAACGGAATCAGGTTGACGATCGCGGTTCGGCCTTCGAGCAGCCGGGCCAGCTCCCGGGCATGTTCGGACCGGTCGTTTTTCCCGCGGATCAGGACATACTCGAAAGTCACCCGACGACCTGATTCGCGAAAGTACAGCTCGCTCGCCTTGAGAATGTCCGCGATTCCAGAAAAACGATTCTGCGGAACGATCTGCGACCGCAACTCATCGTTCGGGGCATGCAGGGAGACGGCCAATTTGTAAGGGTGTCCGCAACGGGCCAGCCGCTCGATTCCCTTGGGAATTCCGACGGTCGAGATCGTGATCCGGCGGGCACTGAGGTCGAGGCCGTCGGTCGCGATCGCATCGTCCAATGCCGGGAGCAACGCTTCGAGGTTGAGCAGCGGCTCGCCAGTTCCCATGATCACCAAATGTGTGAGCCGTTCGATTTTCTCAAGCCGGAGGTTGAGTCGCAAAATCTGTTCGAGGATTTCGCCGCGGGAAAGATTGCGAACGAACCCGTCCAGCCCGCTGGCGCAAAAAACGCAGCCCATCGCGCAGCCGACCTGAGTGCTGATGCAGCCGGTCCTGTGATTGCGGTCGTCCCGGAGCAGGACGCATTCGATCTGGTTGCGATCCGGGAATTCGAGCAGCAGTTTTTGCGTTGTGTCTTGCGAAACCGTTTGCGTTTTGATTCGGCCGGAAAAGAGCGAGGCATCCGACCGGTCGGGCGATTGTGCTTCCCCGTCGTTCCGGGGCCAACCGAATTCCCGAGCCAAAAACCGTCGCAAGGTTTTCGGCAGATCGCTCATCGATTCGATCCGGTCGGTTTTCTTGGCGAACAACCAACCGCGAATCTGGGCGATCCGATAAGCCGGAATCTCCGCATCCCGGAAGATCGCTTGCAGTTCGGCCGGGCTGTGATCGAGAAAAAGGTTCGGATCCGACATGGGACAGGGCGTTTTTGTTTTTTTGACTCAACGATCAGAGGACGTTACGAATCGGACTTGGAGCACACGGCAAGGTACGCCTTGATTCGGTGCAGATCCTCTTCGATTCGGTCCTGGTCGTTTTTGGAAATTGATTCGTGACCGAAGCGAACCCGGTAATAGGAATCGACGATCCGGCCCAGGCTTTGGCCCGGCGGCGGCAATGAGACCGCGTTTCGCTGCAAAAGAGGCGCCCGATTTCGTTGGGTCGGATTTTCCGTCATTTTTTCAAAACGCTCAACCAAAAGGGAAGCGGCCCGGCCCGCGAAGGCCCGTTGGGTTTCCTCCGACTTTCTGTCGATTCCGGTTTTGGCGAGCATTCGCTCCAGTCGGAGATAAAACTCAACCGAGGCCTGTCGGAGCTGCCGTCCCTCCGCCCGATCGTACCCGGGGAGGAATCGACTCAAAAGACGAAGAAATCCCAAACGGAACGAACAATAGACCAAAACGCAGCCGACGACAAGCGAAAGGAAAAGAGCGTAAATATCCGCTTGCCAGTCTCCCGAACGAATGCGTTGAAACAGATTTTGAGAATGTTCTTTCAGGAAAATTCCCAGCTGCCTCCAAGCTTCCCATTGGATCAGGTGTTGTTTGAAGTACTGGAAGTATTCCCGAAGCGGTTGGTAGACGAATTCCGATTGGCGTTCTTCGTCCATAAACAAGACGTTTTGCCGCCAAAAATCCTGGATTCTTTTTTGCAGGCTGTAGAAACCGCTGATCGTTCTTTGAACCACGTTCTGATTGCGAATCGGCGGAGTCGGATCGAGCCGGAGCCAACCGCCGTTGGTCCAATGCGAAGCGAATTCCCCTCCCGCGAGATTATCAGCCAGGGATTGCCGGGGAATACGGGCTTCGACCCAACTGTGGGCATCGGATTGCCGGACGTCGTACTCGCCTTCGTTTCCCTCCTCGGCCAGAATCTTATAGCCGAGGCAAACGCGGGAAGGGATGTTGACCGCCCTGAGCATCATCGCGAGCGTGCCGGCGAAATACTCACAATGCCCTTGCGGATGCTGGTCGACGAAATCTTCCAAAGGATCGATCGCCAGATCCCGGGTGATTCCCCCCAGTCGGTATTGAAAGTGTTCGCTGAGAAACAGGCGTTGTTCCAGATTTTTGGCCCTGCCGTAATAGTCGCTTTTCGGCAGACCGGACTCGTCGTCCCATTTTTGGGCGAGCGCGACCAGCGAAGGAAGCTTCGTCTTGGAAATGAGCAGGTATTCGAATTCGTCGCGGATCCTTTCGCTCGGGATCAACTCGCATTGCTCGCCGGCCTGAAAAGCCGTCGTATAGAACGTGTTTTCATATTCTTTCCGCAAAATGAAATCCTCTCCCGGGATTTCAACACGATTCGTAAAAAGAACAACGGAGTTTTCGTCGTTCGCGGGGAGATAAAAGGGCCAAACGGTAAACAGGACCGGCGAATCAAGTTTTGGGGTCTCGACTTCCAGGGTGACGAGTTCGGTCGATTTCTCGAAAAAGAGTTTTTGGATTTCATCCGCCTGAAAACGGAGGTATCTTTCGCGATTCCTGTAACGTCGTTCCCGGGGAGAAAATCTTTCCCGGGAATCCTCGTGCGACCAACGGCCGTCGAGATACCGTTCGACCGTCACTCCGCGAAGATAGAAGTATTTCCCTTCGATTTCCGAGTAAGGGACCGGCGGGTCCTGGAGCCGGCGTTCGATTTCTTCGCGAGACTCCGATTCGCGGATCCCCTGGCTCAGGAATCGGACGGAGAGCGTTTTCTCACTGTTTTGAATCACGTTGCCAACCGAACCGAGTTGGATTTCTTTTGTAAAGCCGACGGAAGCGACTCCAACTCCGGAACGCTCCAAGGCGGCCCAACGTTCGAATACGACACGCTGCCCGAAAATCTCAAAACCTCCGAAACGGGGAATGAGCAGGAAAAGGGCCGCCCCGAAAACCAGAGACAGGATCGCGGTGTTCCCCAACCGAAGAAACAGTTCGCGCTGCGCGCCGATCAGGCCGGTTTGACGGTTCGTTCCGCCGTAAAAAACGGCCGGAGAAAAAAGAAATGGCCATCTCAAGGGTTTCGTCGTCCGATTCTCCGTCTGCTCCTCTCGAAGGGCATCCGATGAGAGAATCGATTCGGACATCGAATTCGATTCCTCCGCGTCCCGGCGATCTTCCCAGAACCCGACATCGTTTTTCGTTTCGGAGGCCGCCGTTTCCCAATGCGACCCGGAAACGTTTTCCGGGAGGAAATTTTCCGTCGTCAAAAAACGCTGCTTCGCGTCGTGAGGACGGTCCTTGCCTTTTCCCGTCCGCGATTCGGATTCCCGGTAAAAAAGGATCAACGAAAGGGGGCCGACGACGAACGTCGCGAGAATGATTTTCAGGAGCCGGCTCAAACTCTGCCGCTCGCGAAATTCCGACCATTGAAAAAGCCCAAGGCTTCGGGCGAAGGAATGTTGTTTGAAATAGGCGTTTTCCTCATGCAAAAACATGAGCGTCAAGGCGCTCATGTTGGCGAAAACGTAAACGAACAGCAGCAAGCCAAAAACCAGGCTCTGCTGGAATGCCGAGGCGACGACGATCTGAAGAAAGGAAATCAGGAGAAGATGCCAACGGTTTCGGGAATTTTTTTCCTGGAAAAGGACGACGATTTGGACAAGCTGCAACACCCGGGCGATCCCCAGGGCCAGTGCTTCCGTCCGGTTCCAGCTCAGATAGCCGAAAGAAAGAAAAACGCACAACAGGATCAAGGCGTTGCTCGTCCAACGGTTAAGCCGGATCGTTCCCTTGATGTCCGCGAAATAAAGGCTCGCGAGGGCGGCGAAAAAAACGAGCCCCGGGAGGAAGAAGCCGCTGGTTCCCATCCCGAGCATGAATGAGGAGAGACAGACGATAAAGACGAGATTGAAGGCGATCCCGTATTGCAAACGCATGGTTCTTGAATCGAAAATTTCCGTCGAAAGGAACGAGATGTCGTAACCCGTTGACAAATCATTCGACAATAGGAGAGAGAATGACAGTATCCAGTATATCGTCCCCGGTCCTTTCGCGAAATCCCCTTTTACAGGCCCCTCGAAAATACGGCCTTCCTCTATTCCGTTATTCCGCTTCGCCGGATCCGTAGGAGGCTTGGACGATTGCCTCCATTCGAGCGATTTCCTCGTCGGTCAGGACCTCGAAAAACGCTTGCGAAATATCAAAAATCGTAAAAAATACATATTTTTTGTAATATTCAGTGAAAAACACTTACGGAATGAGAGATTTTTCTTAAATATTGCCGCTTGGCAAAAAAACGCTTACGAAATAATAATAAAATTTGTCATGTTTTCCAAAAAACGCGTCCTTTGAATCGGCAATAACGGCGGATCGGCGGAATTTGCGGGAAAACCGGCAAAATCGGCGTCTTCCGTTTTTCCGAAATTCTTGTTTTTTTGGCTGTCTCTCAACCGATTTTCGGTTCTCAGTTCTCCTAAGTTCATTTATTCAAGGAGATAAGAAAACCGAGAAATTTTTTTCTTGACGGTCGTTAAATTTGGCATAGTTCCTGCGATACATCAATTTCGACGAAACCGCTTCTTTTTAACGGTTGGTCGCAGGTCCCCATCAACCTACCCTCAAACAACAAAACACTTAGGGTTGGTTGATCTGCGGCCAACGGTTAAAAGAAGTCAAAAACAACAGCACAAAAATCACTTTTTCAATAAACAATGTCGTACGGTCTTTACGTTTCCGCCGAAGGAGCCCATTCGCAGGAATTTCGGCTTCGGACGATCGCGAATAACATCGCCAACGTCGACACGCCTGGCTTCAAGCGGGAGTTGGCCTTGCAAATGGCGCGGCACACCGAGCGGATCGACCAGGGATTCGATTACCCCGGCAGCGGAACGATCAACGACATCAGCGGCGGTGTGATCACGGTCGGCACCAAAACCGAGTTCATGCTCGGCAAAATCGAATCCTCGCAAAATCCGGACGATGTCGCGATCGCCGACGACGGGACCAACTTTTTCGTCGTCCAGGACCCGAGAAACGGCGAATTATTGCTCACTCGCGCGGGAAATTTCGCGGTGATGCCCGACGGTTCCCTGGTCCAACAAAGCGGTTACGGCCGAATGAACGTCGTCGATACCGACATGCAGCCGATCGTGATCGACACGGAAGCCGGACACTGGAGCATCAACGACGACGCCGCCATTGTTCAAGAGGGCGGGCTGCGGACGAACATCGCCTTGGTCCGTTCGAACAATCCCGACAACATGCTCAAGCTCGGCGAAAACGTCTACCGTTCTTTGGACGGTTATGAGCCGTCGGAACCGAACGCCCGCCGCGTCCGGGCCGGTTGCCTCGAACGCTCCTCGGTCAACCCGGCCGTCGAAATGATCGAACTGATCGTCGCCTCCCGGGCAATTGAAACGAACACCAAAATGATGCAAACCCAGGACGAGCTTACCGCCGGCCTGCTCAACAAAGTCCTTAGCACGAGTTAAAAATTCTTAATTCTTAATTTGAAAAAAAATGGCTTTCCAAACGATTTACACCTCCGGAACCGGAATGCTGGGAATGGAGCAAAAGCTCAACACGGTCGCCCACAACCTCGCGAACATGGAGACGACCGCCTTCAAGAAGCAGCGTTGCAACTTCGAGGACCTGTTTTACGACAACTGGCGGTATCCCGGTTCGCAGGACGTCAACGGCGAGTTTACCGGCACGGGCATCCAAATCGGTCTCGGTGTTCGGGTGACGAGCGTGCAATCGCACATGCGGCAGGGGGGCTTCAACGAAACGAACCGGACCATGGACGTCGCGATCGCCGGGGACGGTTTCTTTCGGGTGACCGACCCGTTTTCGGGAGAGATTCTTTATACCCGGGCCGGGAATTTTTCGCTGAATCCGGACGGGGCGATCGTGCTCGGCAGTTCCCACACCGGCCGGTTGATTGAGCCGCAAATCTCGATTCCCGAGGATGCGACGCACGTCCAGATCAACGAAGACGGCAGCGTCTGGGTCGCCCAAAACGGCAACACGCAGTTGCAGCGGGTCGGCGATTTCCAGCTTTCGACGTTCATCAACCCGGAAGGCCTCTTGCGGCTCGGGGAGAACCTGTTTCAGGAAACCGACGCCTCCGGCCCGCCGACCGACGGCACGCCCGGGCTTAACGGCATGGGGACCGTCAAACAATACATGATCGAAATGTCGAACGTCCAACCGGTCGTCGAGTTGATCGATATGATCACCAGCCAACGGGCCTACGAACTGAACTCGCAGGTCACCCGAACGGGCGACGAAATATTGCAGACGGTGATTAATATTAAGAGATGACAGAAGAGTGGGAAGTGTGAAGTGGGGAGTGGGAAGCAGGTGAGTGATGAGCGTAAAAAATTACCGGGAATTGATTGTTTGGCAAAAATCAATGGACTTGGTGTACTTGGTTTACGAGGCGACCAAACGATTTCCCAAAGAAGAAATATATGGATTAACCAATCAAATACGCAGGGCTTCCGTTTCCATACCATCAAATATCGCCGAAGGTCAATCACGTCAACACCGGGCGGAATTCAAAAACTTTTTATCGATTGCTCAAGGCTCACGAGCGGAAGTTGAAACTCAAATCCTCATCGCTCAAAAACTGGAATACATACAACCGACCCACGCGAAGCCAATACTTCAGCTTTTGGAAGAAATCAAACGCATGATTTACTCTCTCATTTCAAAACTGAAATAAGCGAGCACAAAATGAAAAAACAATCACTTCCCACTTCCCACTTCCCACTTCCCACTGCAATATGTTTTATTGTGGTGCTGTCTCTCGGTACCGCCGCTTACTCCGCCGAAATCCGGTTCAAGACGCCGGTTCGCTGTACGGAATCGAGCGTGCGGCTTTCGGATATCGCCGAGATCGTGCCGACCGACGAAACGCTCGGCTCGCTGCAACTCTTCCCGGCCCCGGCCGTCGGCGGCCAACGGGTCGTCAGCGCCTCGCAAATCCGCGACCTGCTCGGCAACCAGGGCGTCTCGTCCCTGCATCACACGTTCCGAGGAGTGGACCGGATCACGGTTTACGGTCCCGAAAGCTTGGTCGTCAAAGCGAAAAACGAACAACGCAGCAAAAACATCACGGCGAAAACCACTCGCAAGGTCGAAGAGGAACTGACCGAAGCCCTCACCACCTACCTGAACCGCTGCACGACCGACGGCCGACCGGAAAACGCGATTCCCTGGTCGATCACGTTGAAGCTCAACGGCGAACAGACCCGGCTGCTCGCCGACGGCGGCGCGATCCTCGGAATGTACGGCGGGACGAACCCGCTCATCGGAGAGCAGGAATTTCAAGCGGAACTCGAAGGAATCAACCCGGCGAACGGTCGTCGGACGCTGGTCCGCTTCGTTGCCGAGATCGCCCTGCCGCCGCAGGTCGCCGTCGCCAAACGAAGCCTCTCCAAAGGTAAAGTTCTCAACGAGAACGACATTGAAATGGTGTATCGCGCGGACCTTCGGGGAACCGATTTTTTCCGTGATCCGAACGAAGTGATCGGCAAGTCGGTCGCTAGCAATATCCGCGAAAAAGCGGTGATCTCCTCGGGCATGGTCGAGAGCCCGAAACTCGTCCGCAAAGGGGAGGTCGTTACCGTTTACGCCCGAGCCCCGGGCATCGTCGTTACAGGCACGGCCAAAGCGCTCGACGACGGGGCGAAGGGGGAACTGATCACGCTCGAACAATTGCAAAAGCCGAAAGCCGAGCGCGGCCGCAACGCTTCCCGCGACCGGGAGGATTCGACCTTCGTCGCCCGCGTCTGCGGCATCGGAACCGTCGAAGTCTTCGCAACCGCCGGGAGTATTGTGAGGAATTAAGAATCATGGATTAAGAATTAAGAATTGGTTTTTCAGATCATTCTTTTCTCATACTTCCCACTTATCACTTATCACTTATCACTTATCACTTACCAACATCCTCAATTTTTAATTCTTAATTATTAATTCTTAATTTCACATTTTCCCATGTCCAGGTTTATCCTTTCAATCGGCATCGTTCTCCTCACAAGCCTCTCGGTCGTCGCCCAAAGCGGCGGGCTGATGGGGCAATCGGTTTACGGCACGGCCAACGGACAGGCGATGTCGCTTCGCAATTCGTCGTTCACCTACCAGCCGATCCCGGAACCGAAAACGTACAAAGAACAGGATTTCATCACCGTGATCGTCAACGACACGGCGATTTACAGCAACAACAACGACCTCCAGCGACAACGGAAAATCAAAGGGAAAATGGGGCTCACCGACTGGGTCCGTTGGCCCGATTGGTCGAAATTGCCGCAGCCGCTTTTGGACGAACCGCCGGTGATCGGGGCCGAGATCGACCACCAATCCCGTTCCAAGGGTCAATTGTCCCGAACGGAAAAGCTCATCTTCAAAATCACCTGCCGCGTTTCCTCGGTTATGGACAACGGCAACCTGCACATCGAAGGGCAACAGCGGCAACAGATCGGCGAAGAAAACAAGGTCGTCTATTTCAGCGGTGTTATCCGACCCGAGGACATTCAGCCGGACAACACGATCACCAGCGACCGGGTTTATGACCGCGATTTCATCGAAATTCCGTCCGGCCAGAACTTCGACGCGATCAAGCGCAGTTACGGCCAACGCTTCATCGACCGCTGGATGCCGTTTTAACGGGGGGATAAAAATGAATTCTCAATTCTCAATTCTCAATTTTCAATTTCTCATGCTTCGTCTCATCGCATTTTTCGTCCTCTCCGCCGCGTTCGCCGTTCCGGCCTTTGCACAATCCGGTCAGTTGATCGGGTCCGTCGCCCGGGTCAAAGGTCAGGAAACGACCGTCGTGCACGGGTTCGGGATCGTGACCGGGCTCAAGGGGACCGGCGATAAAGCGTCCGATTTCAAGGAAGTCGGCCGCAGCCTCGGCCAAATGCTCGCCCTTTCCGGACATCCCAACATCACCGAAAAAGAGCTGGGCACCTCGAAAAGCGTCGCCCTCGTTTACGTGACGGCGACGATTCCCGGCCAAGGGGCGCGAGATGGGGAACTTCTTGACTGTACCGTCTCCGCCGTCGGCTCCTCGCAAAGTCTCAAGGACGGCTTTCTGAGCTTGACCGATTTGATCGGCCCGGTTCCCCAGCATGTCGATCAAACGCAAGTGTTCGCGAAAGCCTGGGGGCAGTTGACCATCGAGAAGCCGGAAACCCCGACCGTCGCGAAGATCACCAACGGAGCGAGAATGACCGCCGAGTTCCGCAACCCGTATGTCAAGGACGGCTGCATCACGCTCGTTCTGCCGGAAAAACACGCGACCTGGTTTATGGCCGAAGCGATCGCCGATGCAATCAACTCCAACCTCGCGGACCAAGGCGCCGGAGCCGGCACTGCCGAAGGGTCGGGCGAAACCATCGCCCTCGCCCTGGACCAGCAGAACATCATCGTCAAAGTGCCGCAGTACTACCTGAGCAATCCCGTCGAGTTCGTCGCCGCCGTCAACCGCGTTCCGTTGTACGGAGTCGATAAGGTCCCGATGGTAACGATCAACGAACGGGCGGGCGTGATCGTGATCGACCAGAACGTCGAAATCGCTCCGGTCACCGTTTCGCACAAAAACGTGACGATCCAAGCCGGCGGGCTCACTCCCGCGGCCCCGCAGCCGGGACAGGCCGAACCGCCCCCGCCGCAGCGGTTCGTCAACCTCGACGTCGAAGGCCGAATGAACGACGTCGACAACGTCAAACTGAGCGCCCTCCGCGATTGCCTCAATGCAATGAAAGTGCCGACGCAAGATGTCGTCGCGATCATCCAATCGATCGACGCCCAAGGCGCCCTCAACGGAAAAATCATTTATAAGTAGCAGCTTGGCGACTCCCCCATTTTCAATTTTCAATTCCAATGATTAACGCGATTGATTCCGCGATGTGGACGGCGAAGTCCGGTAAGACCGCGAATACGAGCAAGGATTCGGGCGAATTCGACGCGATTTTGCAAAAAGCGTTGAATAATCGCTCAACCCAGGCGGTCGAGCCGATCGATACATTTGAAAGCAGTGCCGCCGAAACGGCGTCCAACCGGACGGCGATCAACCGGTCGAGAAAACTCGACGAGGACGGCAACCCGATCGAGCCGAAGGTTCAAACGGCGGAGGATCAGGAGGAATACAAAAAAGTCTTTCACCAATTCGTCGGGCAGACGCTATACGGCCAAATGCTCAAGTCGATGCGTGAGACGCAACAGAAGCCGGCCTATTTCGACGGTGGCCGGGCCGAAGAGATTTTCCAAGGACAGCTCGACCAGGTTTTGGTCGACAAAATGACCGCCGCGAGTTCCTCGACCCTCAGCGATACAATGTTCAAGTTAATGCAGACGAGCAAATAGCGGCTTAGCAGCTTAGCAATAATGTCTTCTAAGCTGCTAAGTTGCTAAGCTGCTGACCGCTAAGCCGCTACTCCCCACTTCCCACTTCACACTTTTCACTGACCAATGACATCACCCTGGGAAACCGAACTGGCTACGTTTTTGACCGAGCTTTCCGGCGTTCAGCAAGCGACGCTCTCCCTGTTGCAACGGAAGGGGGAATTGCTCGCCCACTCGGACATGCCCGGGCTTTCGGGGATCGCCGAGGAGGAGCAGGCGGCGATCAATCGGCTGCAAAATTGCCTCGAAAAGCGAGACCGGTTGCTGCAAAGCGCGAAGGCCGAGGGACTGCCGAACGATTCGATCGAGTCGCTCGCCTTGCGGATCGACCGGGAAACGTCCGGCCGCCCGTTGGAGGGGAAGTGCCGCGAGTCGATGCATCAGGCCCGGATTTTGCAGCATCAAAGCCTGACCAACTGGGTGATGACGCAGCGAACGCTGATTCACCTTTCGCGAATGATCGAAATCCTCGCGACGAAGGGCCGCCCGCAGTCGACCTACGACCGACAAAAGGCCAAGATTCCGGCTCACGGCGGAACGCTGGTTGACCTTGTTTCAAATTAAGTCTGTTATAGGTTGCATTATAAAACTCTTTGAGTTGTGCGGAATCCTAAACAGTATTGACCTGTGCAAAAAACTACCCCCGTAGGGTAGCGAGCTTTTCAAAGTAAATAAATCTCCGTCACCCCCGCGCAGGCGGGGGTCCAGAGGGAAACCGTAATCTCTGGATTCCCGCCTGCGCGGGGATGACGGAAAATGAGATCAAACTTTTTGCGCAGCACATTATTTTTTGCATTAACTTTGGACTGCCAACTTTCTCCTACAGCCTACTTCCAAATTCTTAATTCTTAATGAAATAGTCCCATGCTTCTCGATTCTCTCAACATCGCCGCCAAATCGATGAACGCGGCTTCGGTCGCGATTCAGGTCGCCGGTCAAAACCTGACGAACTCGAGCACGCCGGGCTACGTCCGGGAGCAGGTGATCCTCGCGAGCAGCTATCCGAAACAGACGACGGGCGGTTACACGATCGGCAGCGGCGTCGATGTCACCGGGGTCATCCAGATGATCGACC
>JAVBQI010000114.1:0-35568 GCA_031549145.1 Thermoguttaceae bacterium
CGAAGCCTATCGCCCATACCGGCTACGGTATACCGGCCCTAAAATAAATTTGGACCCAAAACAGCCGCCGGAAAGGAGCACAGCTTATTGACGGTGTGTTGGGGTTCAATGCCAACACACCGTCAATACGCCGGGTACGGCTCCTTTCGTGTTTCTATTTTCTATGTGTAATGGAAGGGGATTTTTTGCCACGGAATGCACGGAAAACACACGGAAGCAGAGGGAAAGACGAAGAAAAATTTCTTTTTTTCCGTATTTTTTGAAAATCAATAAATTTCCGTGATATTCCGTGTTTTCCGTGGCAAAATGAGTTGTCCGTTTACAGTTTGAGTTCTATTCGACAGAGTGCGTCTGTTTTTCAAGTCCGTCGCGAATCTCGATCAGCTCTTTTTGCGTGATCCGGTAGCCGTGCTGGCTCACGTATTTGAAACAGGTGATTCGATGATTGGCATCGTCGTATCCCGGTCGGGTCGCGGCGGTGTAAACGACCCTGTATTCTTCGGAATACGGCATGTGTTTCAGCATATCGATCGCCCGGTCGTAGGCGGCAATCGCCTTGTCCTTCTCGCCGAGCTTTTCGTAAGCGTATCCGCAATTGTAATAAATTTCCTGCGGCTCCAGGCCCGCCCAAAGCGTTTCGCCCAGGGGTCGTATTTCGAGCGCGGTTTCCAAATCCTCCGCCGCGCCTTGCCAATCGCCCGCACCGAGCTTCGCTTCCCCGCGAAACGTGTGAAAAAAACACAGGGCCGTCGGGTCCTTTCTCGGCCAAAGCCGGAGGACCTCATCGTAATCGGCGATCGCCGGCCCGAACTGGTGCAACAGGAAATGCGATTTCGCCCGGACAACGTAAGCGTTGACGATCCGCAAATCATCCGGCTTGCTCAAACGGATCACTTCCGTGGCGAATTCAATCTGTTTGGGAAGGTTGCGATTTTCGTGATGTTGCAGATAAAGCCCACTGTCGATGTTCAACAAACATAGATTCCAATAGCCGAGCCTTGCCCGGTCGTGTCGGAGCGGGGCGGCAATCAGGATCGCCGACACGGCCGCCAGCAGCCCGAGGCAATACGTTTTGCGGTTCCAAAAGCGACTCGCCGAGCCGACCCATTTTCCCCGGACGTAGAACGCCCCGTAAATCAACGTCCAAACGAACCCGAGGAACAATATCCCGTCAAAGACCATGAACCCGAAAATGAGCGGCCAGCTTCGCAGCGATTCCAGGTAGTCCTGCATCGGATAGGGTTCCCAACCCAGATTCAGTGTCATCAAGAGCATTTTCCCGACGAGCAGGACCAGCAGGCAGAACCCGCCGAGATTGATCAACATCCGAAATGACGGAGCGGCGGCAGCGGTCGCCGCCAGCAGGAATGAGCCGGCTCCCATCACCAGAAGAATCCCGCAAAACGGAATCGGATACAGGGGAAACCACGCGTAAGAAATCAATGTGTTAAAAACGGCAATCAGGCCGGCGGCCAGGAAAAAGCCGAACGAAACGATCCATTCGCAAAAGATCCGGTCCGCGAAAGAGGCGTCGTTGTTCGTCAAAGGCGGGGCGGCGGCAAAAGCCGTTTCGTCTTTCGCAACCGCGAGAAAACCGCGATGCATTTGCCGAAAAACGATCAGGAATACCAGTCCGGCAAAACCGAGCTGAGCGTAATATCGAAACAGCATCGTCCCGAAAGTGAATGTGTAACAGGCCGTTGGCGAGTAACCGACCGACGCCTTGCGCCAGTCTTCCAAAAAATCGTTTTTGAAGCAGAAGAGACAGACGGCGTAAATCACGAGGAGAGCAAGGCCGGTCCGAAAAAAAGCGGCTTTTAAGCGGGCCAGGGAAAGAAAGGATTCTTCCAAGGGAACCGGTTTTTTGGCGGCGTCCAGTCCGACGTCTTCGCGAATGATGCGGCGGTAAACCAGCGGCGTTCTCAGCAACACGAAGCAGGAAATCCCCCCGATCGTCCCGACCACGGCGATAAACAACACCTGGAACAGGGAATCGATAAACGGGTAAGCGCTTTGGTATGGCAAATACGACGCAAGCAAGCCTTTGAAATCGGATTGCATTACGAAAAAGAGCGCCAGGAACAGGCAAAGAACCCCGAAAAGGTAGTGAATTCTCAAACTCGTGAGAATCAAGTAGCGCCGGGCCCGAAGCGTCGGGGCGTTTCGAAGGGACAACCAAAAACCGGGGACCGCTCCGAAAACCCAGCAACACCAATAGGCGATCACGAGCAGCAAGGTCCAAGCCGGAGCAAAATACCACCACCAACTCGACATTCCGAACAGCGAGACGCTCCCGCCCCCCGATTTCGGGCCGGCGACCATCGCGGAAGCCGCAAGTACCGGCTCGGCGGCGAGTGTCGTCGCGGCAACGGCCTTCCCGGCGGTGCCGAGCGCCGCGAGCCCCGGCAGGGCGGCAATCACGGCAAGCGAGAACAGTTCGCCCGGCCCGCTGTCGGAAATCGCCCCGGCAACCTGCCGTTCGAGTTCCTTCCGCAAATACTTCCGTGCCCGGGAGAGCCGCATGTGCAGGGCTTCTTCGGAAAGTTCCAAGGCCGCCGCGATGTCGACGACCGATTGTTCGCTCCGGTAATAAAGAACGAGCGGCACGCGAAATTTTTCCGGAATGTTTTCCAAAGCGTCCCAAAGCAACCGGTTCCGCTCCTCGCGGGCCAACCTCGCCGCCGGATCGTCCGAGGTCGCCGGAAAGGTCTCCGCATCGGAATCGGTGAGGCAGGGAATCTTCGGGTTCCGCTCCAGATGCTTTTTCGCCAGGTTCCGGGCGATGCCGCAGAGCCAGCCGGGCAGTTTGGCGACGTCCCGGAGTTCGCCGAGCTTTTTCCAGGCAACGAGAAACGTCTCTTGGGCGATATCTTCGCTTTTATGGAAATCGCCGAGCATGCCGTAGACGATGCCGCTAACGATGCCTTGATACCGCCTGACGATCCTGCCGAATGCCTCCCGGTCGCCGTCGCGGCTTTGTTGAATCCATTCGTCGAGAGAGGTGGGGTGATGATCGGAAATCGCGTTTTCCATTGTTTCAAATTACCGTGAAATGAGGCCGGGGACAAGAACCAACTATGATGTAGTCCCGGTTTGGCCGGAATCCTAACGGAAAATTTTTGAAAAAATGGAAAGCCGGTCCAATCTATTGGATTCCGGCACCGAGGTTTTCGGCCCGCAACAGCCCGTCGGTCTCTTTGATCGCCCCCTTCTCATACACGCCGGTTACGATCAGTCGGCCCAAATCGGTCCATTTCAGGTAATCGGTCATCACCTCGTAAGTTTTGACGAGGGCCTCGAAGCCGATTTCGCGGTCGTCTTCCCCGCACGCCAAAAGCAGGCTCTCTTTTTGGAACGGTTTTTGGGCGACCACGAACGAATAGAATTTGTCGATCGCCGCCTTCAATTGCGCGGGGAAGGTAAACCAATAGAGCGGCGTCGCGAAGACGATCACCTCGGCCTCTTCCAGCATCGGGGCGAGTTCGTTGAAACCGTCCGAAAAAACGCAGGCGGTCCCCTTTTTGAAACACTGCTCGCAGGCGATGCAGCCGTTGATCTTTTTTTCGGCGGTCGAGAAGTGCCGGACAGTGTGTCCCGCGCGTTCCGCCCCGACGGTAAAGGCCTCGACCCTCAGGTCGGTGTTGCCCCCGTTGCGCGGGCTGCCGGTCAGGACCAGGATTTTTTTGCTCATGGTGATCCTCGCTTTCAAAAGGTTGATTCGGACAAAATGCATCTCCGTCGACAGTATATCTGGTTTTGTGCATGTCCGAAAGCCTCGTTCGGTCAACCCGCTCCCGTCGGGTGTAGTAAAGTTTTCGGAGCAATTTTCCCGCCCCCAACGGGGGCTCACAAGGTAGCCGTGGGTGTAGCGTACTCGCGGAACCCCCGGGAACAAAGCGCAAACCCATTGCACCCCAACGGGGTGCCACAAAAAACCATCCTGTGCGCCCCCGTTGGGGACGATTGGCTTCTCCGTCCGATCACCGGGGGTTCGCGGGGTACCGTTCACCCCCGGCTACCTTGTTGTTGCCCCGTTGGGGCAATT
Source organism: Thermoguttaceae bacterium (assembly GCA_031549145.1). Lineage (GTDB taxonomy): Bacteria > Planctomycetota > Planctomycetia > Pirellulales > Thermoguttaceae > JAVBSX01. The sequence continues at coordinate 4,046 of JAVBQI010000114.1, forward strand.
TTAACCGGATTCGCAATAAAATCTTACGACTCCCCTCCCGCCGGTCGTTGATTTTCTTGTAGGTGCTTTCTTAGCTCAATCAGGTCTTTCAAGGGAAATTATCGAGTTTCGCTCTTTCAGAAACATCGGCTTTTTGGTATAAACTAGGAAAATTATGCAACATTCGGCTCGGCGCTTTCCCGCCTGATCCTGCAAAACATCTTTCGAAATTTCTCCCCCATCGCGTATGACATCACCAGCCAACACTTCCGTAAAAATCCCCACTTTGGACGAAGGCGGCAAATATCTCGGGGCGACGATCTGGAACCGCGGTTTTATCGCGATGTGCATCACGCAGTTTACCGTCGCGTTGAACGACAACATGTTCCGTTGGTTGATCGTCCCGATCGGCAAAGCCTACGCCGATGAGGACCTGATACGGACGCTCGGCGGGCTCTTTCTCCTTGTTCCCTTCCTGCTGTTGGCCTCGATCGCCGGGTTTACGACGGACCGCTTCAGCAAACGGAACGTGATGCTCTGGTGCAAAGGGACGGAAGCGATTCTGCTGGTTATCGCCATTTTCGTGCTTTGCATGGGCCCGACGGTCGATCCGGAAACCGGGGTCAAGGTCGGCATCCTGGGGACGGCCAAAATTCCTCTCCTGCTCATCATTCTCTTCCTGCTCGGTTCCCAGGCCGCGTTTTTCAGCCCTTCGAAATACGGCAGTATTCCCGATCTCGTTCCGGAGAACAAGCTATCCGAAGCGAACGGTGTGATTGCAATGACCACGATGATGGCCTGCGTTCTCGGGCAGATTCTCGGCGGCTACATTTTTTTCTGGACCTCGGTGTTCAAGCCGATCGGGTTCAAACAGGCCGGCATCGACGTGGTGCGCAACGAGCCTTTCGGAATTCCGGGCGCGGAAAATTGGTGGATCGCCGCGGTCTTTCTCGTCGGGACCGCCGTGATCGGCTTGGTCGCGAGCTATTTCGTTCCGCGACTGAAGCCGAACAATGCGGCGGCCAAGTTTCCCAAAAACCCGATTTTTCAAACGGGCAAGGATATCGCGGAGCTGTTTTCCTACCGCAAGTTGTACTGGGTTTCGATCGCGAGCGCTTTTTTCTGGGGGCTAGCCGGATTGGCGGCGTTGAATATCGACAAATTCCGCGAAGTGCTCAACGTCGATCAGCAGAATATCTCGAACCTGGCCGCGATCCTCTCGATCGGGATCGGAGCGGGAGCCGTGTTGTGCGGGATCTGGTCGCGCGGGCGGATCGAAATGGGCCTGGTCCCCATCGGAGCGTTCGGGATCGGTTTCTTTCTCTTCCTGCTCGGCTTTACTCCCGTCGTTCCGAAGATGGACGGCGGGACCGCCTCGTCGATTTATACCTTTTCCTACGCCTATGCCGCGATCACGTTGGTGCTAACCGGTATCGCGGCGGGGCTGTTCGATATTCCCCTCGCCGCCTACATTCAGCATAATTGTCCCGAAGACCGTCGCGGACGGCTGTTGGCCGCCTACAATTTCTTCTCCTTTACGGGAATGATTTTGTTTACGATCGGCTTTTTGGCGATCGCCAAGACGTTCGACTATCTCGATTCGCACGGCATCGTCTCCTACCCTCCGAGTTTGGCGATTTGGTTCTTCTCCAGCCTGATCGTGTTCGCCGTCTGCGGCATCCTCGTTTACGAACTGTTCGTGCCGCTGCTCAACCTGTCGTTCACCTTTTTGCTTTGGCTGCTTTACCGACCGAAGGTGTTCGGAACCGAAAACATCCCGAAAGAGGGAGGAGCGATTTTCGTCAGCAATCACGTCAGTTTTCTGGACGGGCCGCTCATTTACACCTCGGTTGAAAAAGGGGTTCGGTTATTCGCCCATGTCGATTATATTCCCGGAAAATTTTTCAATTACCTGGCCGACCGGGCACGCGTGATCCGCGTCCTGCCGGGCAAAAAAGTCGTCCGCGCGATCAAGGAAGCCCGCGAAGGGCTCAAAAACGGCGATTTCCTCTGCGTTTTCCCGGAAGGGGGAATTACCCGAACCGGTCAGATCAAAGCATTCGAACCCGGCTTCCTGTCGATGCTGAAAGGGGACGAAAACGTGCCGGTGATTCCGGTTTATCTCGGCGGCATTTTCGGCAGTATGTTCAGTTACGCGTTCGGAACGAAGTTGAAATTCAAGCCCCGGCATCTGAAGCAACATGTCGTCGTCGCGTTCGGGAAGCCGATTTACCATCCGAACAGTGCCGCCCAGGTTCAACGGGCGGTTGAGGAACTCGGCGTCGAAACGATGCGGAAATGCGGCAAAGAACTTCCGGTTCCGCCGCGGGAAATGTTCGATGCGCTGCTCAAGAAGGGGGATACGACGCTGCTTTCCGATGCGCAGGGAACCGAACTGAGCGGCCGGGAGTTCTTGCGAAAGACGTTCCTGTTGCGGCAAAAATTGCGCCGCGACATTCTCGCCGCCGACGAAACCAACGTCGGCCTGCTCCTGCCGGGTTCGATCGATGCGTACCTCGCGAACGCGGCCCTCGCCTCGGACCGTCGGACGGCCGTCAATCTCGACCCGACCTTCTCGAACGAAGTGCTCGAATATTGCATCAAAACGACAAGTGTTCGGCAGGTGTTGACGAGCCGAAAACTGCTCAAACGGTTTCCGAACTTGAAAGTTGGGGCCAAACTCGTCTATCTCGAAGACCTGCTCTCGGAATCGGCCGCTTCTTCGGAAGCCGGAAATGCCCTGCCGTCGGAGCGGACGCTGGGACTGACAAAAATCGCACCCGAGGGTCCGATCGCGATTCTTTTCGAGTCGGGTACAGAAAAACTTCCCAAGCCGATCACGCTCTCGCACAAGAATGTCGCGGAGCAGGTTCGCTCGCTGGTTGACCTGTTCCGGATCACGGACAAAGACGTCCTGCTCGGTGCGGGCTCGCCTGCTGGATCGAACGGATATCTCGGCATCTGGTTGACCTTGCTGGGAGGTGGTTCGGGAGCATTGCATGATGATCCGTCCGAATTCGAACGGATCGGCGAATTGGCGAAAAAACGGCGCTGCACGTTCTTTTCGACGACGCCGGAATTTCTCGAACGCGCTTTGCCGCTTTGCCCGAAAGAGTGCTTCGAAAGTATCGACACCGTTTTGTGCACGGGCAAGCCGCTGTCCGGGGAATTGACGGACGCCTGGGAAAAAAGATTCGGCGTTCGACCGGTTCAGGGCTACGGAAAAGCGGCAGCGACGTTTTGCGTCGCCGCCAACCTCCCCGATTGCCGCACACAGGACACGTTCAACAAATACCGCAAAGACGGCTCGCTGGGCCGGGCGGTCCCGAACGTCGCGATCAAAATCGTCGACCCGCAAACCGGGGCCGACCTTGAGACGGGCGAGATTGGAACGGTCCTGATCAAAGGGCCGACCGTGATTCCGGAATCTTCCGAACAACCGGAAAAAACGACACCAATACAGCAGGGGGCCTGGTTTTCAACCGGTGATCTCGGAAAGCTGGACGAAAACGGCTTTCTTTGGCTGAGTTAGCGATCCGCTCATACCAGCCTCAAGCGTCAGCGCGGGTGATATCGGCGGTTTAGCCGAGCGCGCAGACACCGGTGTCTTTACGGACGCTTCCGGCTCTGGTTTTCGTGCCGAGGTCAATCTCGATCTTTGCGAGACGCTTGTATTTCCAAAATTTTCTTGCTTTCCTTGACTTGTGAACTATACTGCGCTGAGGGTTTGTTCAATTTCACTAATGAAACCAAATCCTACAAGCCCTACATTCGTCATATTCGTCTTTCTTTTTTTCAGGCTCCGCCTCGATATTAGGGGCGTTTTTTTATGGACTGAGCCGGGAGAAAGGTTGGAGAGACATGGAGTAATGGCTAAAAATAAGTCAACATCCCGCTTGTGTAAGCGATTTTCGATAAAGCAACGTCCCCCCGGACAGGTCACTCAATTTTCAACGGAGTTTTTTGATCATGCTCAAAAATTTCAAGATTGGCACCAAACTCATGTGGGGGTTCGCCCTCCTTGCCTTCCTCACCCTGCTCGTCGGCGTCGTCGGGTACGTATGCCTTGGAATGGTCTCGAAGGAAGTCCTTCTTTTGAACGGACTCGCCGAGATCACCAAGAATGTCAATACGGCCATTAACGAATCGAACGCCGCTCAAACGGTCGCGACGGATTTCGTCTTGAGCAAGGATCCCAAGCACAATACCGAACTGGACGAACACATCCAGAACATTCTCGATCTCGGTCCGGTCTTGAAAAAAGAAATCGCGGGCAATATCCGTGCGAACAACGAAACGAATCAGGAAGTCGATAATCTGGTAACACTCGCCGGTGCTTATAAGACCGAGCATTATAAATACGTCAAATTTTACGACGAGAAAATCGCTGCCGACAAACGCCGCGCCGCCGCTCGCGGTGTCGCCCTTACGGCGTTCGATGCACTGGTCGCCCAGATGAACAAAGTGACCGACGAAGAGGGCGCCGCCGATAACCTCAAAAACGCCGACGGCCAAACGATGGTCTCCCGATTCCGGGTGGAGCTAATGGAAAAAGGGGCGAAGTTCGCGCAGGAAATCGAACGGATCGGCGTCGAAATCCGCAATTACGATCTGGCGTTGAACAATCAGGATGCGAGAGCGAAGGCTCAGGAAAGTGCCTACACATTGTTCAAGACGATCGAAACCGAAGCGAAGAAACTCCAGGGCGAGCTGCCGAATCCTGACTGTAAAAAGGCGATTCAAGGCGTGATCGACGCCTTGGGACCATGGAAGGTGACATTCGACGATAACGTGACCGCCAGTGATGGGATGATGACGATCGAAGATAACAAACAGACGATCGCCACCGATTTCTCCAATTCGGTGAACCACATTCTCACGTTGGTCGAAGGGGATATGAAAACATGTGCGGAGAACGTCGAAAGTACGGATGCGACCGCGTCCTACGGCATCATCGCCGCGATTGTCATCGGCGTCATCTTCGGCATCGCACTTGGACTCATCCTGCGTGCGGACATCACGACGGGAATCAAGGGGGTCACTTCGCTGATGCATTCGGTCGCCGGCGAGGGGGACCTTTCCGTTCACGTTCCCGAAGCGTTCCTCGGTCGCAAGGACGAAACCGGCGATCTGGCCAAGGCCGCGAGCATGGTTCTCAACGATTACCAAAGCGTTTCCGGCATGGCCGCTTCGCTCTCGAACGGCGACTGGACCGTCGAAATCAAGCCGAAAACGGACAAGGACTCGATGAATATCGGTCTGAAAAACATGATCGCCGCCGTCAATGAAACCCTGCACCAGGTCAGCGATGCTGTCCGACAGGTCGCGACCGGTTCGGGCGAGGTCTCGACCGCTTCGATGGCCCTTTCGAGCGGAGCCCAAGAATCGGCGGCGAGCCTCGAAGAGATTACCGCCTCGATGAGCGAAATCAGCGGCCAGACCAAACAGAACGCCGAAAGCGCCGGCAACGCCCGCGATCTGGCCAACGTCGCCTCCAAAGCGGCCGAAAGCGGCCAGGAAGCGATGCAGTCGATGACCGGAGCGATGGACCGGATCACGAAAAACTCGGCGGAAATCCAACGGGTCATCAAAGTGATCGACGACATCGCGTTCCAAACGAACCTGCTCGCCCTGAACGCGGCCGTCGAAGCCGCCCGGGCCGGTCAACACGGCAAAGGCTTCGCCGTCGTCGCCGAAGAGGTCCGGAACCTTGCCGCCCGAAGTGCCAAGGCCGCCCAGGAAACGAGCGAACTGATCGGGACCAGCGGCCAGGAAATTCGCAAGGGAGGCGAGATCGCCTCCCATACGGCGGAAACGCTGAACCAGATCGTCGAACAGATCAAGCAGACGACCGACCTGGTCGCCGGGATCGCGATCGCGAGCAACGAGCAGGCCCAGGGGGTCAACCAGGTGACGATCGGCTTGCAGCAGATCGACGCGGTGACGCAGCAGAATACCGCCAGTGCCGAGGAATCGGCGAGTGCCGCCAACGAAATGAGCGGGCAGGCGGCGAACCTGCAGGAATTGATCGCCCGGTTCAAGCTGAAGAACTAAACGATCAAACGAGAGTATCGATCAAACGCGGAGCACCGGATTTAGCACGGAGTACCGGCTAATGAGGGGAGAGCGCTCCGCGTTTTTTTGAGGAACCCGCGTTTTTCGTTTGATTTTTCCCGTGTGCAACCTACAATAACAAGTTGGACGAGTTTCGTCCCATGGAAACCTTCCGCGATTGTTCGGTGAAACCGGTCGCGGAACATATTTTCGACTTAGGAAAATCACATTTTCCGATATTCATTTAGCAGGAGATTATCGTGTTCAACAAATTTTCGATTGGTGCCAAGCTGATCCTTGGTTTTGTCACTCTGTTAGTCTTACTGCTGGTCGTTGCGGCGGCCGGTTGGTACAGCATGCGGTCGATGGACGCCTCTTCCGATGCGGCGATCATCGATAAGGATTTGGTCGCCAACGCCTTCGACATCGACGGATTCATGTACGAGGCCCAGTTTTACGCGATGAACGGAGTGTACTTCAAACAGGATTACTGGATGAGCAAAAACGAGACGGGGACGAAAGGGACCGGCGTGGTCGCGGCGAAAGTCGCCGAGGTGACGAAGCGCATGATGGACCAGATTCCCGACGACAACCCCATGGACGGCTACAGCAGGACGATCGCGGAAAAGTTCGTGGATTACGACCGACAGACCGACGAATGGGTCAAAGTTCATACCGACATGGACGCCTCCGCCGCGGAGCGTGTCCGGCTCGCCAATGCCGTACAGAAGGCATTCGAGGACCTCCGGGACAACATGGTACAAACCGGAATTCGTGAGATGATTTATTTTGATCCGGAAAACAAGACCCTGCTCTCGGAGCGACCGAAAGGAGAGCCTGAAGACACGGCGAAGTTCTGCTTCGTGCCTGTCCGAATCGCGGACCGACAAAAAGATATCGGAGAAATTCTCGAAGACGTCGAATACGTTCGTCGCCGGACCCGCGAGCAGGCGTTGGTGACCGACATGGTTGCTTTGGAAACCATAAACAACATAATCGCCGATGGTTTCAAGAAGACTTTCAAGGATATCGACGACCTGGCCAAGGGGATGCGAACCAAGGAGAACCTGGATTTGGCGGCGGCGGGCCGACAGAGCATGACCGACTGGGAAGATGCGATCAAGGTGTACAACGAGTTGGCCGTCAAGCAGGCGGGGATCATCGACAGTTTCGGCACGGTGGCCGATGAAATCGCCGCATTGAGCGCCAATATCAGCAAGCAGGCGGAAATTGATTCGCAGAACGCGATTGCAGCGGCGACCCGGGCGAATTTCGTCGGGAACATGATGATTTACGGCTTTTCGATTTTCGCCGTCGTGGTCGGAGCGTGGCTCGGAATCGGCTTGACCCGGAGCATCGCGGGGGGCACCTCGAAGGTGACCGATGCCCTGCAACTTTTGGTGGCCGAAGGGGACATTACCGTTCAGATCGACCCGGCCTTGAAAAAGCGTGGCGATGAAATCGGCAAGCTCGCCGTTTTGGCGGAAAACGTGCTCGGGGATTACAACGGCGTTTCGTCGATGGCCGCTTCTCTTGCCCAAGGGAACTGGACGGTGGAAGTGAAGCCGAAGACCGAAAAGGATACGATGAACATCGGCCTCAAGAACATGATCGCCGCCGTCAACCAGACGTTGCACCAGGTGAACGAATCGGTGGTCCAGGTTTCGACCGGAGCGGCCCAGGTGGCCCAGGCAAGCGAATCGCTTTCGCAAGGGGCGACGGAATCGGCCGCCTCGCTGGAGGAAATCTCGGCGACGATGAACGAGATGGGGGGGCAGACCAACAAGAACGCCCAGGGTGCGACGGAAGCGAATCAGCTGGCCCAGAAAACGAACACGGCGGCCGGAGCCGGGAAGACGACGATGGAGCGGATGGTTCAATCGATGGCCCAGATCACGAAGAATTCCGAAGACGTGCAGAAGGTGATCAAGGTGATCGACGACATTTCGTTCCAGACGAATTTGTTGGCCCTCAACGCGGCGGTCGAAGCGGCCCGGGCGGGAACGCACGGCAAAGGCTTCGCCGTTGTTGCTGAAGAGGTTCGGAACCTGGCCGCCCGATGTGCAAAGGCGGCGGGCGAAACGAGCCAGATGATCGAGAGCAACAACAAGCAGATCAAGGAAGGGGCGAACATCGTTGAAGAAACGGCGAAGACCCTGGACGAGATTCTGGAATTTTCGCAGGACACGGCGAAACTGATCAACGAAATCGCCCGGGCGAGCAACGACCAGGCGCAAGGCGTCGGTCAGGTTTCCCAGGCGCTCCAGCAAATCGACGCGGTGACGCAGCAGAACACGGCGAGCGCGGAAGAAACGGCCAGCGTCTCGAACGAGATGAGCGGTCAGGCGAGCGAGTTGCAGGCGTTGATCGCCCAGTTCCGACTGCGGCTGTAATACCGTAGCCGGTATGGGCGTTAGGCTTCGCCCACTGTCAAACCGCGGCCTCGTTGGGCCGCTGCTGTGCTGAAGACGGGAATTTTAAACCGGCTTGAGTAATACGCGGTTCTCATCCTGAACCCGGAAAGAATCCGGTTCGGTCTTTTAATTCGACTCCTTCGCGAATTGAAGACCTGGCCGGATTCTTTTTTTTGGGAATTATATATTTAACTCCACATCCTTACCTAGATTCCCTGTTTTTTCTCACAAAGGCACGAAGGACACTAAGGACAACTCGAATTTCTCAATATCCTTTGTGATCTTTGTGCCTTTGTGAGAAAAAAAGGAGCTGTGGAGTCAAGTATATAGTTCCCTTTTTTTTCTTGGCGTCCACCGCCTGGTGAACCGGCGTCTTCGCCGCTCGGCTAAACGTGTCGGTTCCGCTAATGATAAAATAAGTAAAATATGCCGATATTTATAATTTTATAAATTTTAACTATTACGCAAACTTTTCCTGTTAATGTGTCAGTTTTTGGTCGATAATAATGACGATTAGGCGAAACTTTCCGTCTATTTCCTTGACTTTAATTTAATTTACAAGGTTTAGGAAGAATAGAAGGCCAATAAACATCATGCTGACACTTACTTTTCTCAAAAAAATCGTGGCTCGAAAAGAAGCCGTTTTGCACTCGCTCTTCGTGGGAGTGTTTTGCTGTTTCTTCAGCACATCGATTTTCGGCGCTACAATCGTGCCGGATTCTTACACCGACTACGCCTACACGTACAACCAATTGAACGTCGCCGATGTTCTGGATGCTTCCGTCGGAAATCCCGGGATGAAGCCGATTTACGACATTTTGACCGACCCTCGAATGGGTGGCTGGGGAATCAATCGGAGCATTGAACAGATGACCGGCTCGTTGCGGGCCAACGGCATTCGCATGACCATGTCGTCCCCCTGGCTGGAGGTCATGAACCGGTCTCGGACGATCGGCCAGTACGAAAACCATATCATCGCTTCCAACAAAAAAAATCTGAAATTTTCCGACAGCGGCATGCTCGTTCTCGCCCAGGCCGCCGACAAAAAAGAGAACCTCTTGAAAGGTTCTCTCTCCAGCATCATCCCGAACGACCAAAGCGAAGAGGATGAGGAGGACGTCGAAGAAATCGAATTCGAAGCCGGAAGCGAGTTCGGCGGCCGGTCGCTGAAGATCGATTGTCTCGGAAAGAATTCCAAAAACGTCTGGTTTGCCCCCGTTCATGCCGCGACGACGATCGGATACGACGGCAATGCCCCGACGTGTCATATCGATCGGACCGGTTTCATGGCCGGGTTCGAAAAAGGACACTGTCCCTGCTCGACCTACGGAATCGCGTTCGGGTACTCCGTCCCGACGCTGACTCAGTACGACGGCGCGATCACCTCCGACGACCTGATGATCGGCCTTTACGCACGCAAAAAACTGAAGGCGGATTTTTACGTCAATTGCTGGCTCGGATACGGACACCAGATGTACAAGTCAACACGTTACTTTTACGCTCCGGAGGTTCTCAACAACCGGTATATGTACGAAGGAAAGTACGAGGGAGATTGCTACTCTTCGTGCATCGAAGTGTACCGGGCGATTTATTGCAGGCCGGGTTTCGTTTTGCGCCCGCTCGCGGCTTTCGAGTTTCAATACGGGACGCAAAACGGCTACCAGGAAGAAGGCCGCGGTCCGTTCGGGCTCGTTTACGATGATATCGAGTACCAGCAAATCATGCTTCGCTGCGGTTTCGCGACACAGCTCGGAGCGAGCGACGGTTCGAGCAAAATGACGATTCGCCAACGGATTTACTATGCCCGGCTTGTCGGCAACGAGCCATATCCGGATTCCATTTCCTATTTCGAGGCGGGCGGTCCGAGCACGACGTTCCACACGCGGGGGACGGACGCCGACCGAGATTACATGATCCTTGGAATGGGGGGACAGTGTTACCTCGATACCGCGCGGACATGCCAATTGTTCGGTGATTACGATGCGATCGTCTCGCACCGGCTGACGACCCATGCCGCTTCAATCGGAATCATTCAAAGGTTTTAGAGCGGTTCACGTTTTCATTGATACTAGCCCCAAGCGTTAGCGCGGGGTGATATTGCCTCTGAAATGGGCCCAATCCCTCTACGCTAACGCTTCCGGCTGCTGTTCTCGGTCGAAGCACCTCCTGAAATCGGTCCTCGCCCAACATGTCTTACGAAGTCGAAGCCAAATTCCGGATCATCGATCTCGCGGCCCTTGAGCGGCGAATTACCGCCCTGGGCGGAACGTTCGGCGAGCCGGTTGAAGAAAACGACCGGTTTTACCAGCACCCGGCCCGGGATTTCACGGCGACCGACGAAGGGTTGCGTATCCGTTTGCGTGGGACCAGCCCTGCCCGGGAATGTCGGATCACCTACAAAGGACCGAAGATCGACCTGAAGACGAAAACGAGACAGGAAATCGAGATTCCTTTGCAACCGGAACGATTCGAGGAATGGGACCGGCTGTTGCAGGCTCTCGGTTTTCGACCAGCGGGAACGGTTGATAAACGGCGAAAAATCTGTTCGCTTTCTTTCGAAGGCCGCGATTTCGAAATCACGATCGATGAGCTTCCGGCTCTTGCGAGCGAAACCGAATCGGGCCTTTTTATGGAGATTGAAACCTCGGCCGAATCCGATACCCTGGAATCGGCCCGGGAATCGCTGCTCAAGTTCGCGACGACGCTGCCGCTTGGAGAAAGCATCCGGCAAGGGTATCTCGAAATGATTCTGGATCGGGCGAAACAATAATGAGCCGTAAGCGGCCGTGGTAGGCGACCGACCTCCGGGCGGCCGCGTTGGCGTGTAGGAGTCGTATCAAAATAACCTTTACAATGGTACAAAAAACCGAACATTTTCATAGTCTGTTTTTTTAACACGGAACACACGGAAAGACGGAAAAACGCGGAATTTTTATATTTCCGTCTATTCCGTTATTCCGCGTATTCCGTAGTTAAAAAAAGGACATTGTAAAGGCTGTTTTGTTACAGGTCCAAATTCGAGTGCGGCCAATATTTCTGCAATACGGCACATGTTGCCGCCCGGAGGTCGGCAACCTACCTTCGAAATTCCAACACGCTCCTCTTCCTGCTGAAAAAACCTCGCTTCTTGACGCTCGGGGGGAAACGTAGTAGGCTGGTGTTGTACTGAAAACAGCTCGAAACGCCTCACTCCAAGCTCATGTCCCCAGAATCGACAGAACCGAACAATAACGCCCCGCCCGCTGAAGAGGGGTACCAGGTCGTCGCCCGACGGTATCGCCCGAAAGGGTTCGACGAACTCATCGGGCAGCATCATGTCGCCCAAGCGCTTTCCAATGCGATCACGACCAATCGGGTCGGGCACGCTTATCTTTTTACCGGCGCGCGAGGGGTCGGCAAAACCTCGACGGCGCGGATTTTCGCGAAGTCGCTCAACTGCGTTTGCGGTCCGACGCCGCATCCGTGCAACGAATGTGAGATTTGCGACAGCATCAGCACCGGGGAAGATGTCGACGTGCTTGAAATCGACGGGGCGAGTAATCGGGGAATCGACGAAATTCGGCAGCTTCGACAAAATGCTTCGATCCGACCGTCCCGGGCTCGCTACAAAATTTACATCATCGACGAGGTGCACATGTTGACGCGGGAAGCGTTCAACGCTTTGCTCAAGACGTTGGAAGAGCCGCCTAAGCATGTCAAGTTCATTTTTTGCACGACCGAGGCGAACAAAATCCCGATCACGATTCTCTCCCGCTGCCAGCGGTTCGATTTTGCCGGGATCGATTCGACGGCGATTTCCGACAAACTCGCTCAAATTGCCCAAGCCGAACACGTCGGCGCCGACGACGGGGTGTTCGAGACCCTCGCCCGCCGCGCGGCCGGTTCGATGCGCGACGCCCAGTCGCTTTTGGAACAGCTTCTCTCTTTCGCCCCCGAACACATTCGGCTTTCCGATGTGCACGAAATGCTCGGGACGGCCGACGATCAGCGGATTTTTCGGCTATTGGACGCCTTGCAGTCCGCTCAAAGCGGTTTGGTGTTCGAGGAACTCGATTCGGCGGCGGCCGAAGGGGTCGATTACGGAATCTTTCTCGAACAAGTGATGGGCGCATTTCGCGATTTGATGGTCGTTTCGTCCGGCGGAACGGCGAAATTGTTGCTCTATTCCAATCCGAACCGGTTCGAGCAGATTCAACAATTGGCGAAAGAGTTCGGCGTTCAACGGATTTTGGCGGCCCTGCAAATTCTCGACCAAACGCACAATCGAATGCGTTTCAGCACCCAAGGGCGCATTCTCATCGAGTTGGCATTTGTCCGGATCGCCCATTTGCAGCAGATGCAATCCCTCGCCGTCCTGCTCGAACAGCTCAAAAGCGGGCAGCTCGGTTCGCTTTCGCTCCCGGTCGCGCCGCCGCAAACCATGCGCAGTGTCCCCCGGATGATTAATTTGGAGCCGTCCCGGGAAGCCGTATCCGAGGAAGTCGCGACCGGAGATACCGGAACGGTTGAAAACCGACCGTGCGGGGAAAAAGGTGAGGAAACTCAAAATCCGGTGTCGCTTTTGAGCGAAGCCTTTCCCGAATCGGTTTGTGCGGAACCGGTCGGAAAAATCGATTTGCGAACCCTCGACGATCCGACGGCGAGCGAGGTTTGGCGGGACGCCGTTCGCGATTTGCCGACGCTGCTTTCCGGCAATGCCTTGAGTTTCCGAAAGATCGAATTCCGGAAGCCGAATATTTTCGTTGTGTCCTTTCCGGTTTCGCAAGGGGCCTCGAATTCGCTGCCGAAATCGGTTTGCGAAAAGGAAATCGGCAAAATCGCGGCCGCCCTTGAAAAAACGGTCGGTACGGCGATCCAAATCCGGTTCGAAACGATCGAAGTCCAAGAAGAAAAGCCGCAAGAGCGAAGAACGACCCCGATGCAAGATTCGCGGGCGAAGGGGAAATTGATCGCGGAACTGAACGATCGCCCGATGATCGCGAAAGCGAGGGAAATCTTCGGCGCCGACCTGGTCGATGTCCGCGAAAAGAATTGAATGTATACCGTAGCCGGTATGGGTGGGGACCTGCCGTCCAGGCGAAATGGGCTTCGCCTCCTGTCAAACCACGGCCTCGTTGGGCCGCTATCGTACTGAAGACGGGAATTTTAAACCGGCTTGAGTATAACGCCAACTCTCTTTCATCTCTTGAACCTTTTTGAAAAATTTTGGCCGAGCGGATTTTTTGGAAAATTTTTCGATTTTCGTCTTTACACGTTTTTTGGAAATCGGTACACTCCCGCACATCTGAGTCGAGGCACGTCGCCCGGCTCTTCATTCACAATGCATCAAGGAAGATGACAATGGCTAACGCCGTCAAAAAAGAAACGAAGAAAGAAGCTCCGAAAGCCGCCAAGAAGCCCGCCGCCAAAAGCAAAGGATCGAAGAAATCCTAATCGGATTCTTTTTCCGTAAAGGCGAATCGTCGCCTTCGAAAGAAACACGCGGCCCGGGAAGGTTTCGACTTTCCCGGGCCGTTTTTTTGTCGCCGCCCGCCGAACCTTAAGGTTCGTCTCTGGTTTCCCGCAGCTCGGCGATCTTCCGAAAGGCCTCCGCCTGGGAGATTGGATCGGTCACTTCCCGAGCCAGTCTCAAGGCCCGGTTCAATAACTCCTCGTCCTGAACGGTGGTTTCGCCCCTCTCGCGGAGGATTTGCGCCGTCCGGGAAAAGGCGAGGCTTTTTTGGTAGTAGACGACCGTTTCCTGTTCGTCCGGATCGACGATTTGTTCGATGGTTTCAATCGCTTCCTCGGAAAAATCGTCCCGGACCATCGACTCGGCGATTTCCCGCAGGTAATAACAGCGGAGGAAAACTTCCTCGACCTCGAGCGCTGTCGCGACGGCCTGCCGATACAGTTTGGCGGCGGGGCCTCGCTGTCCGGAATCGGCGATCGAACTCGCGATTTCGGAAAAAAACCGCATCCGGGAATAAGCGTTGGTTTCCCGCGAAGCCTCTTGAATCGCGATCCGGTAATGCTCTTTCGACTCCTTTTCGCGATCGCAAAACGCCAACGTCCAGCCGATTTGCTTCAAGACGGCGATTTTTCCCCGCCGCTCTTCGATGAGTTTCGACTCTTCGAGGGCGGCCTCGATTCTGGAAAACGCCTTCTCCGTTTCGTGGGAACCGTAATGATGGGCCGCCAGACTCAGGAACGCCAAACACCGTTCGGGAGATTTTTGGATCGCGGCAACAACCTCGTCCAGGGAATCTTCGTCCGCCGAACCTTTGAGATGATAATCGATGATTTGTCGTAAGGCGGCATCCTTCCTCGCGGAGTCGCCCATTTCCCGCAGCGCGATTTCCGCGGCCCGGCGGATCGTGTCAAACGAATTTTCCGGCAAGCCGACGGCACGCTGCAACGAGGCGGCGTGCTTCCAAACGGCAAAACGGCGTTCCGGTGTTTCGAGCTTTTCAATCCATTCCAAAACGGTTTCCGGGCAATCTTCCCGAAGAAGGATCGTCGTCAGAGTATTTTCGTATTCGTCGAAATCGGAAATTCTTTCGATCGTTTTCAACGCGGTGTCGACGGAACCTTCTTGGGCCTGTTGAATCGCGATCTCGCGAAGCAAGGCATCTTTTTGCTCCTCCAGGTCTTGTACGAACGCGGAGGAGACCAACGCCGGCGGCGAAAGAAGGAGCAGGTCGATTTCCTCGACCAGGGAAAAGGCGACGGCAAAACGGGACATCGCCGCGAACTGGGAGCCGATTTGCCGCAGCAGAAAAAGTTTCTGTTTCGGATCAACCAGATGCCGAGCATAGGAAAGCGTTTCAAAAATCATGATATTCGCGATGTCCGTGTTGCCCGACTCGAAAAGAGCGCGAACCGTTTGCAGGTGTTGGCTGGTCAAATCCCCCAGCTCTTCAATTCTGGCGATTGCGTCGAATGTTTCCGCGAAAAGAATCATATGTCGTAAGGCCGATTATATTGCTTCAGGTATTGAGGAATTATCGTCATTTCGACTGAAGCGTAGCGTAAGGAGAAATCTCACCCTCGACGAGAGGGCTGGAATTCATCCTCACTCGCGAGGGTGAGATTTCTCGCTTCGCTCGAAATGACACTTTCGAGGCTCTTTTCGACAAAACAAACGGTCAACGGGAACACCGCACCCGGCTCCAAGATTTGTCAAACCTGATTATAATATACCTTGCTTCGACACAAATCATAGGATTATTTTCCTCCCTCAAAACGAAATTATGCGTTTTTTCGATGATACGATCATTGCCCAGGCCTCGGCCGTCGGTCCGGGGTTGCGAGGGATCGTGCGACTGAGCGGGCCGAATGCCTTAGCCGTTTTGAGCGGCATTTTTCGGCCGGAAGTGCCCACGCTTTCGGAAAACGGGATCGTCGAAGGGGCCGTTTTCCCCTGGGAACCGGAGCAGCCGGTCCCTTGTCGGCTCTATTTTTGGCCGCAAGGGCATGGGTATACGGGCCAGGAATCGGTCGAGCTGCATCTTTGCGGCTGTGGGCCGATTTTGGAAGCTGTTTCGCGGAAGTTGCTCGCCGCCGCTCCGGAAAAGTTGCGGCTGGCCGAGCCGGGAGAGTTTACGCTTCGGGCGTTTTTGTCCGGACGGTTGGATTTGACGCAGGCGGAAGCCGTTTTGGGGGTGATCGATGCCGTCGACTCCCGACATTTGGAGACCGCGCTTCGGCAATTAGCGGGGGGGATCGGTCGGCCGCTGCACGCGATTCAGCAACAGCTTCTTGAAATGCTCGCCCATCTCGAAGCCGGATTCGATTTCGCGGACGAAGAGATCGACTTTATTTCCCCTGAGGAATTGCAGCGGCAAATCGAATTTGCTCTCCTCAAGTTCGAGACCATTCGGAACCAGATCGAATCCCGGGCCGATGCGGCGGAAATCCCGAAGGTTGTCCTGCTCGGGGAGCCCAATGTCGGGAAAAGCAGCCTGTACAACGCTTTGATCGGGGATGCTGCCGGAGCGATCGTTTCGGACATCCCCGGAACGACCCGGGATTACCTTGAAACTTCGCTCGATTGGGACGGTGTCCGCTTTCGGCTTGTCGATACCGCGGGCATCGACACCGCTCCGGGCGAAACGCCGGATCAGGCTGCCCAGCGGTTGACACACCGGATGTCGGAAGAAGCCGATTTGATACTCCGTTGCCTCGAATTCGGCGAAAACGTACCCGAACCGGTTCAAAGCGACAAGCCGACGCTGCTCGTTCGGACGAAATGCGATTCGTCGATCGGATCGGCCGATTTCTCGAAATGGGAAATCCGGACCTCGGTTGTAACCGGCGAGGGGCTAGGCCGACTTCGCGAGTCGATTCGCGAAATGCTGCTCAACCGGTTCGGGGCGGTTGAAATCGTCCCCGCGACGGCCCTGCGCTGCCGCGATTCGATCGAACGGGCTCGCGAGAGTTTGCAGCGAGCCCTCGGGCTTTCGAAAACGGCTTCGGACGAAGCGCTCCTCGCCTCGGAAATTCGGTTGACGCTCGATCAGCTCGGACTGGTGCTCGGCACGATTCATACCGAAGACGTTTTGGACCGAATTTTTAGCCGATTTTGCGTCGGGAAATAAACAAATCACCCGAACACGGAAGACGCGGAGTACCGGTTAAATGTGGGGCTATTCGACGAACAGTTCGTACCAAAGCGTTTTGTGTTTCGGATCAAGGCGGAGACGCGTTTCGCCCGGTTGTCGCTCCGGTTCGATCTCGGCCCGGCGGTTGCCCGATTCGTCCAAGGCGAAAAAACGAACCCGCGTCGTTTCGCCCGTCGGAATCGCGATTTCGGCCCGAATCCCTTCGCAGAGAATCGGCGGTTCTCCCCATTTTTTGAGCGTGGTCTTGCGATCACCCAAGTCCTCCCGCTCACAATTCGTGTTTTGAATTTGCCCTGTTGCGGCGATAAGAATCCGGACCGGTTGAGAGGTGTCGCTTTTCGCTCCCGGCTTGAAGCCGTTGCCGCCCTGCGAAACGAGCGAGATCGTTGCCCAATCCGAAAGCAATTTCAATTCGACGCCGTTCCAATGCAACGGTTCTTGGGAAAAGCCGGAAAAGAATTTCGTGTTCGGCGAATCGACGCTCACGAAACTGCTCCGGAATTTTTCCGAATCGACGACGAACCGCAGCTCGCCCGTATCGCTGGTGTAGGTTTTGATTTCCCGACCGTCGACCGCGGGTTTCGAATCGCATTCGACCTCGGGAACGTTGGGTGTGCCGTGTTTTCCGGAAAGATCGACCGCCGTCTTGTGATTGAGCGCGATCCGAGGGTCGAGCCCCAGCCCCTTGAACCCGAAAAGCCGGGGATCCAATCTATTGGCGAGAAGGTCGATCTCCTGATTTTTTCCGAGAGAGGCGACAACCGTTTTTTCCGCTTCGCGAACATCGCCGCGACAAAAAAGAGCGGCACACGCCGGGAAATGAACCAGTTGAACGGTGTTCGAGTTCGTGTCGAAAAAGCTGGTTACGATTTCAGGCTCCAAATTGCTGCTGTGCGAATAGGCGAATGGGAAAATGCCGTCCCAGCCTTGAAAACTCCCGAACGCGGCGAGCAACGGAAACCCTTCGGCCGCGTATCGGTTGGGAAACGGATGGTTGTATTCGCTCAGCGTATACGGCTTCCCCAAAATCCGGCGGCCGGCCAGTTCCGGCAAAATCTCGCGGTCCAACGCATCGACCAAGGCGAGGTCTTTGACGTACCAATTGTTCATATCCCATTGCTTGCCCGGAAAATGCGGGTGATTCCAATACGAATGATCGTCGCAGTAATCGTACTCCCCTTGGGTATGGGAAGAACCGTAGGCGAGTTGCGTGCCGGACACCGGCTGACGGACCTTCAGGTCCTCTTTCAAAAAACGAAGCATCTCCGAAAAGTACGCTCTTTCCGTTTCAAACAGAAAGGCAATAAAATCCCGATACGTCGCTCGTTTGACGCCGGGAACGAGAACCGGCCGGACGGAAAAATCGTCCAACTCGAAAGTTCCGGGCGAAAATCTCCCAAAGCTGATCCGGGCCATTTCCTCATCCTTTTTCGCGACGCAGCAGAGCGAGACGGTTTTCCAATCGCTTTCGAGTTCGAGCGATGATTCCAACCCGAGGTTCGACCAAGGAGGGGCGTTTTGCATCAGGTTGAAGCCGATCGCGCAGGGATGATCCGAGCGAATCCGGAACGAAATTTTGTACATTGTTCCCTCCGTGACCGCCAAATTTCGGAGGAGCAATTGCGGCTCCCAGGGAACAGCTCCCAGTTTGCGGATCGTAAGACGCAATATTCGGTTTTGGGCCTCGTCGGAATCTTCGGCGACGGCGAGATCGGCATCGGCTTGGGCGTCTTTTTCCAGGTTCCATTGGGCATGAAATTCGTGATCGTCGGGCGAAAGGACCGAAAACGAACCGTCGCGAACGAGTTCCGGACCGAGTTCGACCGGGGCGGTCGTCTTATCGGCGGCCGTATGATCGACCGACTTTTCCGACGGAAGCGGTTCTTTCCGATCCAAGTCGGGTCGTTTTTTTTGCTGGAGATAAGCAACCCATTGCCGCTGAAATTCGCTCGCGAACGGCTCGCGGATTCGGGCCCATTGTCCCCAACCGATCACCGACAGCAACGAATTTTCGTTGTTGACCTCGATCATCGCGACGGCCGGCTCGTCCGTGTAAGCCGTTTGCGTGTATGGATTGACATGGGTGAGCAGGTCCCTCGCATATTTTTTTTGCAGCGCAATCAACTTCGGGTCGAAATTATCAACCCCCTTGTCGAACGTCGTCCGCCCCACGGTCGGCGGGAACCCGTCCCGTTCGTCGAGCCAACGGGAAACATGCAGGTTGATATTGACGTAAATGCCCCGCTTTTTGAGGGCAGCGATGAGGTAATCGAGTTTTTCCAACCGTTCCGGGTCGAGATGCAAAAGCGATTTCGGCGTCCAAGTTCCGAAAATGTCGTGCATGTCCATATGATGGAGCCGGACGCAATTGATCCCGAACCGGGCGAGCCGCTCGGCAAGCCGATCCGCCTGTTCGTGGGTTACGAAATTGGCGCTGAAGCAAGTGTTGGTTCCCCAAAACCGTAACGGCCCGGCATCGGTTGCGAAATGTCCGTTTTCGACCCGAACGAAACCGTGTTTCCCGGCCGGGGCGTCGAGCCAACCGGAAAGATCGGCGATGTTCGAACTTTGATCGGGATTCGCTTGCGGCTTCTCATAAGAAACCGTAAAGGGAAACATCTCCGGTTCCGCCGCGCCAACGGTTGAAACGAGAACCCCCAACACCAAAAAAGAAAAAATCGATTTCATTTTAAAAACTGTCACAGGTATCTTTGCGGTTTCAAGGAATGTCCTTTTCCGTGAAAACGGCATGGTTGATTTGCGTCCGTTCCTTGGAAGTAAAAATCAAATGTATTTTTCCGTCTTTGGTTTGAATCGCATAAGGATAAGCGTAATCCTCGTTCTTATCGATCAACACTTTGCGACGCGGCCAGGTTTTGCCGCCGTCTTCGGAAATCGCGAGATTCAGCGGATTCCGATCGATATAACTGTCGTTGTAAACCAAAAGCAAATTGCCGCTCTTGAGCTTGATCAAATCGATCGCGGAATTCGGGTTCGGGAATTCCGTTTCGGTCGCTTCGCTCCAGGTCAAACCGCCGTCGTGCGATTCGGACTTGTAAATCGGCCCTTTCCACTCTTCCGTAAAACCGCCCCCCCGCCGCATGTAGGCGAGCAAATCATTGTCGTTCAATTGAACGACGGAAGGCTGCAAGCAACCGATTTTCGCATGAACGCGATTCGATTCCGACCAGGTCTTTTTTTCCTTGTCGTAACGGAGGAACAGCGAGCAGGTATCGGGAGCGGTCTGTTCCTGATCGTCTCCCGTTTCGTGATAAATCGGCAGGAGGTAATCCCCGTTGTTGAGCACGATCGGCTGCGAACGGACCATCATCCCTTTCTCTCCGCGGAGAAGGAACGAATCGGACCAGCTTCGAGCTCCGTCGTATGACACTTTGGCGTAAATCACGGCATCGCACCAGGTTTCTCCGTACAGAACTGAGTAAAACAACCAGACGATCCCGTCCGGAGCCTGCCAAACGACCGGATTGCCGTCGCATGTAAACGGCGTATCGGCGATTTTCCGGGGCTGGGACCAAACACGATCCCCTTTTTTCAAGCGTGCCCCCCAATCGGCGGTATCAGTGATGTACTCCCCGCCGCCGCCGTAAAAGGCGAGATACAGATCGCCGTTGGCCAACTCCGTGATCGACGCCGGGTGCTTGTAATCCCCCCCTTTGTCCTTTTTGTCGAACACTTTGGTGATCGGAATCTCGGCCGCGAAAACCGTTGCCGCCAAGCCCAGAAAAAGAACGACCAACGAGGTTGTTTTAAAAATGTGTTTCATTTTTTCCTTTCTTTGTCATTAAACTTGAAAAGCGTTTTCGCGGTGAGGTTAATTCGCGATGGGCATTAAATCCGCGTGTCTTACTAGCCCCAAGCGTGAGCGCGGGGTGATATAATCACACACAATTTTTATCACCCCGCGCTGACGCTTGGGGCTGGTATTATCGCGGTACCCCTTACTGCACCCCGTGCATCATTTTTTTGAGTTTCGAGGCGAAAAGCAGAACGATGACGCCGGTCGCCGCCGGGATGATCGCCATAAGCAGGAAAAAGTCGGCCATTCCGCCGCTGCCGCCGAACAATAGGGAAAAGCCGAGCCCGTCGGCGGATTCCGAACCGAAAATCGCGGCCAAATAACCGCCGAGCCAATTCGCGATCGCACTGGAAATGAACCAAAAGCCCATCAGCAGCGAAGCGAACCGTATCGGGGCGAGCTTGGAAACCATCGACAAACCGACCGGGGAGACGCAAAGCTCGCCCCAGGTCGCGAGGACGTAGGAGAGCACCAGCCAACCGGGGTTCGCGCCGGAGAGGCTGTTCTTCGCTTCGATCGCTCCGGGAATCATCACGACGAAGCTCAGGGCGACGAGTAGAAGGCCGATTCCGAATTTGACCGGGGTCGAAGGCTGAATATTCCGGGCCGCGAGGAAAACCCACAAAAAGGCGAAAATCGGGGCGAAGACGACGATTCCCATCGCGTTGACCGATTGGTACCACGTCGCCGGGAACGTGTAAGTGTTTTGTCCGGGCTTGAATTTTTCGTGCGTTTGGTTGACCGCTCTCACCAAATCCGCTTTCGCTTCCCGATATTCCGAAAGCAGGGCCGTCAATTCCTTGATTTCCTCTTCCGAAAATTTCGCCCCGGATGCCTGAAGAAATTTCTCCAGTTCCGGGGATTCCTTTCCCGAAAGATTGTCCCCGCTTAGGACAAAGAGAGGCTCCGCACCTTCGCTCGGTTTCGAATCGGCTTGAGAATCTTCGGAAGAAGGGGTGAGGAGAACGAGATTGCCCGCCGCATCGACGCTCAGGGCCTGTTCGTGGTCCAGCAGGGCCGCTTTTTTTAACAGCTCCGCGACACGATCTTCGATTTTCGAGGTTTTCTCGGTATCAGCCTCTTTCTTTTCGGAGAAAAATCTCGCCAGTTTTCCAAAAGGGCCGATCCGTGGAATCGTTTTTTCTTCTTTTTGCTGTTCCTCCGTCCGATGAAAGTCGGCGATTCTGTTTTGGATGGTTTCAAGATCGTTGATTTCCCCGTCCAGATCATCGGAAAACTCGTTTTCCAAAATCGCCTGGGACCGGATCAACTGGGGGATCGATTCATGAAAACCGACGTTGCGATTCGTGCTGTTTTTCGCGAAGACATTCAAAGACGAACCGGCCTGTTCGAACGAAAGCCAAAACGCGATCGTAAAGAGCGACATCGCGAGAATGACGTAAACTTTGTCGAGATCGACGGCAGTCAGCGGCCGGGTGCGCTCAAACTCGTCCCGTTTCGCTTTTTCCTGGAGCATGGGATTGTTTTCCAACTGTTCGGCGGCCTGTTTCGGCGGCAGCCCGAGATGGGCGAGGTATTTCGGCCGGAACAACGAATAGGTGATCAAGCCGAAAATCATCCCGATCCCGGCTGTAAAGAAGCCCCACTCCCAGCCGATTTTTTCCGCGATCGTCCCGGCGATCAGCGGGGAGAAAAACGCCCCGATGTTAATGCCCATATAAAAAATCGTGAACCCCCCGTCGCGGCGTGGGTCCCCTTCGCCGTAAAGTTGACCGACCATCACGGAGACGCACGGTTTGAAAAATCCTGTCCCGATAATGATGAGGGCGAGGCCGCTGAAAAACGTCAACAAACCGAGCGGGTCGGTTTTATAGGTAACCGCGACCCCGGCACCTTGCCGCATAAACTCCGTCGCGCAGAGGCAAAATTCTCCCAAGGCGATCAAGGTTCCGCCGAACACCATCGAGCGGTGTTGGCCGATAAAACGGTCGGCGACCCAGCCGCACAAAAGCGGCATCAGGTAGACCAAGCCGGTAAAATAACCGTAAAAATGATAGGCTTCGGCCTGGGTCCAACCAAAACCGGGGTTGTTCTCCAAAGTCGCTTTCGAGCAAAGATAGAGAACGAGGAAAGCCCGCATCCCGTAATAACAGAACCGTTCCCACATTTCGGTGGTAAAGAGCACCCAAAGCCCGGCCGGGTGGTGCTTCGGAAAATCCGGGGGGGAATCGGGACCTGTCGCCCCTCTGTCCGTTTCCATATCCTGATCCAACATTTGATTCAACACATCCTGCGTTTTGTTTTTACTCACGATCTGTACAAGGGGGAAAGAGATGGGAGACCGGGAGCGGGAAACGCGACCGTCCTATTTTGCGCCGATTCCCGATCCGTTTTCTTTCTAATGCAATACATAGGTTTGAACCCGGGAATCCCGCGGAGAAACGAGAAGGATTTCCCGACAACGTTTTTGACGGACGACATCTTCCGGGGATTGATTGAAGAAAACCTCGCCGGAAGGATACCAAAAATCGGTTTTCGGATCATACCGCAGTTCGACGACGACGTTGCGTCTCAAAGACCCGGACAGGAAAGAGCGGGACGGTTTTTCCGGCAGGGCCGGATTGTGTTGCCCGGTCGACTGGTCGAGGTTGAGAATCGCCTGCTCCAAATTGCGCATCGCCTGCTTGAGATTCGGCAGCACCGGAATAAAATCGATCGAGCCGAACGGTTCTTCCCGCTCCCTGTTCTTGGGGGGTTGGAGTTCGACGACGGCCGAAAAATAGGCGAGAATCGCCCGGGAACGCCGTTCCTGCGAAACAACCGCATCATCGCCGAAACGGATCGTTTCCCAATTCCAAATGTAAGGCAGTATCTTTTCGCTGGCGTAGGAAACGAACCGGGCTTCGAGCCATTCCCGGATTTTCGGCAACGTTTCCCTCGCTTTTTCAAGAAGCATTTTTTCCCGTTCCAAGCGTTGTTGCCGCCGTTTCGACAAATGTTTTCCGAGAAGAATGCCGACACCGATCCAAAAAAACGAATGAATGGCGATATTGTAAAAATAACCGATCATCGATGATCCTACCGTCGCAAAGAGTGGTGATTTGTAAGGAGAAAATCCAATCTCCAACCTCGATTCTAACCCGAATCCTATCCGCTTTGCAAGAGTTTTCGGAAAAATTTTCAGAACCGTTTTCGAATCCGACATTGTCCCGCCTCATCGAGACGGGACCGTAAGGTCCCGGTTGGCCGGCCGTCTTCAAAGCCGGGTGTCGCAAAAGTTTGAGGGAAAATTCTCGTCCCCAGCGAAGGGGGGCCGTGCCCTCGAAGCTTGACGACCCCCACTTCCCCGATCATGTTCAATCAATGATTGAAACACTCTCAAGAAAGTGTATCATGGGGATCATTGAACTTCGTCCTGCCCCCTCGAAAGGACGAAGAATCGTGAGGCAACCTCTTTTCGCAACACTCTCACACTTTCTATTCCCATGAAACGCACCCTGATTTGTCCGCGGAAATACGTTCAAGGCCCCAACCTGCTCGCCGAGATCGGCGAATTGCTGAAACCGCTCGGCCGCAAGCCGCTCATCCTTTGGGACGGTTGCCTCAAGGAAATCGTCGGCCCCTCCGTCCGGGAATCGCTACGGCAAAGCGGTCTGGTCTTCGTCGAGGCCGATTTCCAGGGAGAAGCGACCCTTGAGGAACGGAAGCGGGTCGGGACGATCGCCCGGGAGCAGGAGTGCGACATCGCCGTCGGCATCGGCGGCGGCAAGGCCCTCGACGTCGCGAAAGGAGCCGCCGTCGATTGCGGTCTCAAGATGGTCACCTGTCCGACAATCGCCTCGAACGATTCTCCGACCAGTGCCGCCTCGGTCTGGTACGACGAGAACCACAACTTTCTCTACTTCGAGTGTTGGCCCTGTAATCCAGACCTCGTGATCGTCGATTCCCGCGTCATTTCCCGCGCCCCGGTCCGCTCGTTCGTCGCCGGAATGGGGGACGCCCTCGCGACCTGGGTCGAAACCGAAGCGGCCCGACAGACCCGGGCCAAAAATCTTTCCGGCGGCGTCCCGACCTTGGCGGCGACCTACCTGGGGCAGCTCTGCTTCGACACGCTGTTGGAATACGGCGTCGACGCGAAACGGGACGTCGAACACCAAGCGTTAACCCCGGCCGTCGAAAAAGTGATCGAAGCAAACACGCTGCTCAGCGGCCTCGGCTTCGAAAGCGGCGGCCTCGCGACCGCCCATGCGTTGGGGAACGAGCTTTCCAACATTCCCGAATGCCAAAAGATCGGCCTCATGCACGGCGAAAAGGTCGCGTTCGGTGTGATCACCCAGCTGTGTCTCGACGACGACGTCGAAGTCGAGTACCGCGACGAGATCGTCGATTTCATGATCGAGGTCGGCCTGCCGGTTACGTTCGCGGAACTGAACCTGCCCGGTGTCTTGCGGGAGCGGCTTGTCAAAATCGCCGAAGTCTGCGCTGCCGAAGGGTCGCTTTGTCATAACCATCCCTTCGACATCACCGTCGCCGGTCTCGTCGATGCGATGATCTCGGCCGACGCCCTCGGACGAGCGAAAAAGGCGAGGTTGGCCGATTGATCTTCCAGAAAATCTCGAACAAGAACAGCAGCCGGAAGCGTCAGCGCCTGGTTTTCGACGCGGGAACACGGGGCAAACCCGGCGATTACGCTTCGGGCTGCTGTTTGCCGTGTTCGGTTTTTTACATGAAGATCAATCACGAGCCGCGTTCTGTGAACGCGGCTCGTGTTGTTGAGGCCGTTGGAAGAACGCCCCCTACTCTCGTTTCGCGGGCGGGGTTCCTTCGATCAACACTTTCAGTTTTTCCGGCTCGGTCGCGTTGAACAAATCCAGGACCGCACCGCTTCGGAATCCGGCGAAAACATCGACATAGTGATAACCGCCGAGCCCGTCGAAATCATCCGGCCGCGATTCGTCCGGTTTTTCCAGGTCGTGCCAAAACCTCGCTTTTTCGCGCGGAATGCGGCCATTCCCTTCGCCGAATTTTTGCGGTTGCACGACCTCGACGAGCAAAATCTGATTCGGTCCCGGGTTCGGATTCCCAACCCCGGCGATCATCGCATACGTCGCTACGTCTCCCGCGGAAGGGTGCGAAGGGCAGCGAAAAATTTTTTCCGGCTCCGGCCCAAGGTAGGGCTTGACCGCTTCCCGCCAATCGACGTCCTCGCCCGGCAGCCGGCCGTGATCCTTCTCGTACAGCAGCAGCGCGAGCGTGAGACGTTTCAGGTTGTCCGAGCAAGTACGACGGTTTTCCACTTCCTGTAATGCCGAAGCGCTCACGATTCTATCGGTCAAGCCCCGGGCGACCAGGTCCGAACGACGATCCGTGAGCAACAGACACAGCGATTGACTCACCCACCCCCGATACTCATTGTTAAAATCGATCCTCTTGTTAGAAACCAATTCGTCGTCGAGCCTGTCAAACTTTTCGTTGACCCGTTCCAGCACGACATTCCAATCGACACTCAATATCTTCAGTATCACTGGCCATTCGAATTCTATATCCAAATCGAAATCCTCGTAGGGGTTTTTGCCATAAGCGAGAGCTTGGAAAAAACTCAAGTCCGAGTACCGCGCCGCTTCGAACATTTCGCGGAACGGAACGGGCGGGGGAAGGGTTTCGATACCTCGCAGCAGCCGTTTGAGCTGTTCCCGGCTCGGCGGCGCAGCGGGATTCGCTCCGATTTCAATGCTTTCGGCTATGCTTTCGAGTGCATTCGCGATTTGATAACTGATCCACACGCCTTGGTGCCCAGCATGCCGCGCAAGCCGATAAATCGTGAGCACGTCTTCGATCGCTCCGTCGATCTCGCCGACTCCGATCCGATAATTCGCCCGGGCGGTGAGCGCCCTCGCCCATTCCCGCTCCATGATCGTTTCCGCTCCAAAATCCGGAATATTGAGCTTCTCCGGACTGGAGCGAACGTAAGGAACGTAAAAGACCGGCTTTCGGACCGCTTCGGTCAACAAATCGAGGGCGGCGTTATTCTCTTCGTACCACTGCCGAAGCGCCGGAATATCCTCGAACGTCCACCACGAACGACCTTGCTTTTCCGGGAGTTGAAAATAGATGTCCTGCGATGTCGGTGGGTGTGGTTGCTCCATCATTTCGGGAGGAATCTGGAAAACGCCCGGCTCGGTTTCGACGATTTTCTCGAGCGCCGTATCCTCTTCCTTGGCAAGTCGGGCGAGAAACGTATCGGGCGCTTCAAGCTTCAGCGTCGGCGGGATCGCCGGGTCGAGGCCGAGTTTTTCATAAACCTGCAACCGATACAACTCGCGATCGACGGTTTTTTCGGACCATTCTCCGGTTCTCGGGTCGAGTCGCATTCCCGTCCGATTCGCCAGATCGCCGCAGGCGCGGACGATAAGCCGGTAACCGTTTTCTTCGGTTTTCATTTCCGGCGGGTAGGCGTGCTCTTCCCACGCCCGAAAATAGTCGATCCGCCAGTCGTCCGCCGCCAGCGGGCCGGTGAGGTATGTCGTTTCCTTCGAGATCCGGAGCGGCGGCGTCCGCACACAGAACCACCAAACCGGAAACGCGGCGATCAGAAGAAACAAACCACCGTAAAGGAGGCAACCGCGCAAACAGCCACACTTTTTCGGCGGGGTTTTGATTCCAGGTTCGAGAATTTCTTGTTCTTGAGACATGATGAGACCTCGTTGTAAAAATCAGAGCCTGAAGTATAAGCGAGGGATTGACCACACCAACAAAAATTTCGAGACGCTCTCCCGTCATTCCTGTACAGGCGGAAATCAACGGCGTGGTACCGGCTGTATATTTTACCGTTTTCACGGGGAAAATGAAACCACTTTGGCGAGCGAGAAATGCCGCCGTGCCGCGATTTCGGGGTATGCTTTTTCCGCGAAAGATGGTATAATCACCGCCCGGTTGAGTTTTTCTTTTCTTTTTCGCTCTTTTTTTCAAACATGCAAAACGTTATCGTCCTGATTCTCGGCGGCGGTCGCGGGACCCGGCTGTACCCGCTCACGAAATTTCGCTCCAAACCGGCCGTCCCGATCGGCGGAAAATACCGGCTGATCGATATTCCGATCTCCAACTGTATCAACAGCGGGCTGAATCAGATTTACGTTTTGACGCAATTCAACTCGGTCAGCCTGCATCATCACGTTCATTCCTATACGTTCGATCACTTCAGCAACGGCTACGTCGAGATTCTCGCCGCCCAGCAGACCTCGGACAACGACGGCAGCTGGTACCAGGGAACGGCCGATGCCGTCCGGCAGAACTTCGGCTTTATCCGGCAGCGCGGCGTCGAATACGTGCTGATCCTTTCCGGCGATCAGCTTTATCAAATGGACTTTGAAAAGATGATCGAGACCCATCAAAAATTCAACGCCGATGTTACCATTGCGGCGGTCCCGGTTTCGCAAGACCGGGCCTCCGCCCTCGGCATCATGCGGTTGGACGATAACGGTCGGGTCGTCGGCTTTCTCGAAAAACCGGAAACGGCCCAGGAACTCGCCCATGTTCGGACCGACCCGGCTTGGATCGAGGCCCAGGGAATCAAGCCGCAAGGCCGCGACTGTCTCGCGAGCATGGGAATTTATCTTTTCAACAAAAAAACCTTGCTCGATGTTCTTGAAAAAACCTCGTACAAGGATTTCGGCAAAGAGGTTTTTCCCGCCTCGATCCGTTCGAAACATGTCCAGGTACACTTGTTCGACGGGTATTGGGAGGATATCGGGACGATTCGTTCGTTTTACGAAGCCAATTTGAATATGACGAAGCCGAACCCGCCGTTTTCGCTCGCGAACGCCGAAGGGCAAGAGACGTTTACCGAGGCGCGGTTTCTCCCTTCGAGCCGGATTCAGGAAGCCGCGATCCGCGATTCGCTCATCGCCGACGGTTGCGACATTCAAGAGGGCGCCCGGATCGAAAACAGCATTATCGGGCTGCGCTGTCGGATCGACCGGGGAACGACGATCCGCAATTCGATCATCATGGGCAACGACTTTTTCCTCGACGATCGGGAACGGGCGGAAGATCAGGCTCAAGGGTTGCCTGATCTGGGGATCGGTGCCAACACGTTGATCGACGGAGCGATCATCGACAAGAATTGCCGGATCGGGAGCAACGTCTCGATTACGAATACGGGCAACGTTCAGGAAAAGGAACTGCCGTTCGGCATGATTCGGGACGGAATCATCTGCATCGAAAAAGAAGCCGTGATCCCGGACGGTTTCCGCCTGAGTTGACTTTTTTCGCTCGCCGGAAATAATCCAATAATGGGGTAGCCGCCTTCAAATTGGCCGCCGATCAAAAATCGAACACCCTTCATCAAAAGGAGCTTTCAATGAGTAACATGGGAACACCGCAAAGTGATTATCTTCAATATTCCGACCCGTTTGCCGCTCTCGCGACGGCGAGTGAGCGAACGGCGTTTATCCGAAAAACGTACTTGAACCTCGTCGGGGCGATTTTCGCGTTGACGTTGATCGAGATCGTGCTTTTCCACATTCCCGGCATCGAAAACCTGGTTCAATTGATGCTCGGCGGTCGGTATTCCTGGTTGATCGTGCTCGGCTTGTTTATGGGCGTCAGTTACATCGCCAACGGCTGGGCCCTCAATGCCATCGATCCCAAAATCCAATACGCCGGGCTCGGCTTGTACGTTGCCGCCCAGTCCGTTATTCTTTTTCCGCTTTTGTATTTCGCCTACACGTCTTATCCGCAGGCGATCGTCTCGGCCTCGGGAACGACGCTCGGGCTGTTCGGGATATTGACCGCCGTCGTATTTCTCACGCGACAGGATTTTTCGTTCCTGCGACTGTTTCTGCTCTTCGGCGGTTTCGCGGCGATGGGCTTTATCGTTGTCGCGATCTTGTTTCAATTCGATCCGGGACCGATCTTTACCTATGCGATGATCGCGTTCGCCTGCTCCTACATTTTGTACGACACCTCGAACGTGCTGCATCATTATCGTACCAGCCAACACGCGGCCGCCGCCCTCGCCCTTTTCGCCTCGGTTATCCTGCTGTTCTGGTACATCCTCCAACTCTTTCTGTCGCGAAGCCGAAATTAGCGCGGATGCTCGAACGAGTACAATAATCCGTTGAGATTTTTTTGAATTTCGTGCCATCAGATCGCGTTCGAAGCTCAGGTGAGAATCGACATGATCGTTGAAATACGACACACGCAAGCAAAAAAAATCCGTTTTTGAATCTTCTTGACTTGTCAAAAAAAAGAGCACGCTCTATAATCTTAATAGATGAATCGTTGAGTTCTTCGGAAGACCAGATTAGTCTTCATTGGCTGAAATAAGAAGTCGCGAATAGTGCTTTGTTTTTTGATTCCGCATCATTCGAATCAAAAAGAAAACGATTTTGAGCGTTTTTTGAAGGGGTTGACCGCTGATATCTTGGCTTTGTTTTTTCCCTTGAAGCGGAAATTTTGGAAAAGGGAAAATTTCGACAAATCGGAGAGTGGGCGGGAGAGCAACGTTGTCGGCTACCCCTCGGCGGCGGTGTGATCTCGTCCCACTTTCTTTTTTTCTTGCCGCACTGTTCCGCCTTTCTCACAGTATAGACTCAAACCGGTTTAAAATTCCCGTATTCAACACGGCAGCGGCCCAACGAGGCCGCGATTTGACAGAGGGCGAAGCCCATTTCGCCTGGACGACAGGTCCCCGCCCCTACCGGCTACGGTATATAGACGCCGATCCCGCGGCCTTGAATCGCGATTCCGTGCGCATGATGATGATACACCGGGGGCGGGCAATGCCGGTGAGGCCCGTTTTCCCAGCAGGCCGCTCGGGCAGGAAGGTAAGCGGGATAAACCACGGGCGCAGGATATCTCCGCGCAGGGCTTTGAACGAACCGAACTTCGACGATACCGGCCGTTCCGCGATCATATTCGGCGCCGTAACGATAAGGCTCCTGATAATAACGGGCCTGGGAATATCTCCCGTGTCCGGAATGCCGGTGCTGAGCCGAAACGGTTGAAGGCCAAGCCAAAAACAAGACAAGCAGCGATGCCGCACAAGCGAAAAAAACGGTCGTTTTCATGGTGAGGGTCCTTTCCACGGAAAAGATGACGGGAAGAAAAACAAGGCATTCGGAAGAGATCGTTTTCCCCTTCAAGGAACCTATGGTAAAAACGACGCCGATTGCGACAGAATTTCGCAGATTTGTCGAAAGAGTTTTGAGTTTCAGAAAGATGGTCGCATGTTGCAGCGAATTTCAAATCAATCGCACCTCACCAAAATCGCCAAAACGGCTTGACCGGCTCCGGCTTCTTGTGCGAAGGATCGTGCTCGAGATCGAGATTCTTGTTTGCCAATTGGAATTGAAGCTCGACGATCAGGACGCGGGAATCGGGAGCGCCGAAAAGGGCGTCGGAAAACCCGAAATGCCGGGCGATGAGCATCACGCCGTTCTCGATCAAATCGTCCGTCGAAACCCCTTTCTCTTCCGGCAACAAGGGGCCGTCGTCTTCGATCACCTCATCGTCCTGCATCGTAAAGGCCCGAGACAATCGCGGGTTGAACAGATACTGATTTTCAGGAAAAATATTGAACCATTTTGCTCAAACCGTCGTAATAGGGTTATGAGCACTATCAAACGATCGCAGCAGGAGGCTCGGCGTCTGATCGGCGGACAAATGCTTCTCGACGGTTCCGACGTCGATGAA
>JAVBQI010000147.1:0-9173 GCA_031549145.1 Thermoguttaceae bacterium
GCGAAACTCGTTTTTCATGCCCAGCCGAAAGCGAAGGACATCGTCGATGATTGGAAGGAACACACGCTGGTCTGGACGCCGCTTTATTCGCAAACCAAGGGGATACGGACGCGGATCAGCCGCAGCGATATGAATATTGCCTTGCGCTGGGCGACGCTTGGGATTCCGGCCGCGATTTACAACGACGGGGACAACCTCATCCCGATCCGTCTGCGCGGTACTCCGGAAGAACGGAACGATTTGACGAACATCGAAAACATTCCCGTCTGGGGGCTTTCGACGTATTCCGTGCCGCTGGCCCATGTAATTTCCGAAGGGAAACTGCAATGGCAACCGTCGCAAATCCGGCGACGCGACGGCGTTGCGACGATCACGATCGGCTGCAACCCCGAGGACGACATCGCCTGGAACGACCTTTTCGCGATGGTGCAAAAAGACATTGAAGGGATCGAGCTCCCTCCCGGTTACGAAATGGCCTGGGGCGGGCAACAGGAAAAGTCAATGGAAGCCGAGCAGACGCTTTTGGGCCAACTGCCGATCGCTCTGGTCCTGATGTCGGTGATCGTCGTCGCCCTGTTCAACTCCTTGCGGCAACCGCTGATCATCCTCTGCACGTTCCCGCTGCTGCTGATCGGGATTACGGTCGGTTTGTTGGTCACCGGCCTGCCGTTCGGGTTTATGGCGTTGGTCGGGGCGATGTCGCTCCTCGGGATGAGCGTCCGCAACGGCGTCGTGCTGATGAGCCAAATCGACGTTGAAATGGCGAAAGGGGAATCTCCCTACGAAGCGATCGTCGCCGCTTCGGTCGAGAGGATGCGGCCGGTTACCGTCGCGGCGATGACCGTCGTCGTCGGGATGATCCCGCTTTTGCGCGACCCGTTGTTCAATTCAATGGCCGCGGCGATTATGTTCGGCCTCATTTTCGCGACGGGCCTGACGCTACTGATCGTCCCGGCACTTTACATGATTTTCTTCCGCGTCAAGTTGCCTTGAGAACCGCTTCGAAAACCATTGATCAAGTTCCAGATTAAAAATGAACTGACATTCCGTCATCCCCGCGCAGGCGGGGATCCAGAGATTACGGTTTCCCTTTGGACCCCCGCCTGCGCGGGAGTGACGGTTCCATTCCAAAATAAAGGGGCAAAAATTTTCTGGGACTCAGTATCAACACAGCTCGTAGTTCGCAACCTGTTTTCCTATGAGATTGATTTTACCGGCCGTCGTTCTCACGTTTTTCGCCTCTCTCGCTTTGGGTGCGGAGGTCTCCTACCCGAAAGCGGCGTTGCAACGCGATCCGCTCGAAGACGGGCAATCGCTGTACCCGGGAACTCCCGAGGCTCCCCTCGCGAGCGGCAACGCGGTTCGAATCGACTACGTTCCCGGCGAAAAGACGGCCGACCCCGATTCGACGTTCGGCGGGTTTGCCCGAACCGGGACGAGCGAGAAGAACAAGTTGACGATCCGAAACGGGCATGTCGTTCGATTCGCCTTCGGCGGTTGCTCGCTCAAAGGGGATGTCAATGCGAACGAGGTCGTTTTCTCCGACGGGATCGCCGCTGATGCCGCGATCGGCAAGCTTTGCGGCGGTCAAACACAAGACGGCGACTTGAGCGACAATTCCGTAACGATCATCGGCGGGCGGATCGTCGGCGACGTGTACGGCGGTGATGCCGACGCCGACGGCAGCGCGTCAAGCAACCGGGTCGTGATCCGCGGCGGGACACTCTCGGGTTTCGTCAACGGCGGCGGGGTGAGCGGCGTCGGCATCGCGCGAAAGAACAGTGTCCGCATTTCCGGCGGGACGATCGACATGGGCGTTGCCGGCGGCTTTGCTCATTTCGCGAGCGGTTCGCCCCCCAAATCTGTCAAGAGCGAGAACGGAACGCCTGAGGAAAAGACAAATTCGGCCCTCGAAAATACGGTCAGCATTTCCGGCAACGCGGAAATCGGCGGCAACGTCTCGGGCGGTTTTATTCTGGATTCGGACGGCTCGGCCAATCGAAACGCACTTGAAATTTCCGGCGGGACAATTCGGGGGAACGTGTACGGCGGCCGGGCTTACAGCGGCGAGGCCGACGGCAACGCGATCGTGATTTCCGGCGGAACGATCAAGAGCCGTGAGAACGCGGTGTACGCCGGGTTTGTTTACAAGCCGGAGAGCGGGCGGGCCGAAGGGAACACGATCACGCTTTCCGGTTCGCCCGATTTGACAACGATCTCGCTGTACGGCAACAATCTTTCGAGCTGGAAAACCGATGGCAACACGCTCAACGTCAAAGGGTTTCAAGGAACCGTTGTCGGCCTTTCGCGTTTTCAGGAAATCAACATCGACAAAGAAAGCTGCATCATCGTGATCGGCGAAGGGCCGCACGAAATTTTCAACCTGAACAACGAAGGTCGGTTGATTTTTCAAAACGGCAAGCCAACGGTCCTCGGAAAAGCGAGCGGCAATCCGGTCGAGTAATGTTCATTGCCCCGGCGTCTGCGCCGCTCGGCTAAACGGCGGTGCGCTATTCCGTTTCTTCCCGGAGTTGTTCCCGGGCCGTTTCGACGAAATCTTCCGCCCAAGGTCTTCCCTGATAGAGTTCGACAATCGCCTTGCGAATCGCCTTGGCTTTTTCAGGATCGGTCGGTTCCAATTCGGCGGCGTTGTTCAGACGCTTTTGCAACAAATCCCTTTGATCCTGGAAAGAAATTTTCAAATTCGATCGGATCGTTTCCAACCGACGTCGGGCCAACTCGACGCACAGATCGTTGCGGCTGCCGGTTCGGAGCTGTTCGCGGAGCGATTTTCCCGTCCCTTTTCCTTCTTCGAACTGGATTCGAGACGGTTTGGAATCGTAGCCGAAAAGATCGATGATCGCCTGAAATTTTTCGACCGACTGCTCCGGCTGCGAACGCGAGAGGTTCAATGCTTCGACGTAGGCTCTCTCGACCGGTTGGAGGCCGCTCGTATCGGCCATTTGGTTGACCAGACGCTCGAAATCCCGTTGCAGCCGGGAAAGCTTCAAATCCTCGTCGTATTGTTTGATCTTTTCCTGACGCGGATCGTTCGGGTAAAGAGTAAGGAAATCTTCGATTTTTTTCCTCGCACGAAACAGACCGGCACTTTGATTTTCGTCGGAATCCCGATTCACCTCGGCGATGATCCGGTCATACAACGTGTCGGCGGTCACCGGTTGCAGCATAAACCAGAAAAAAACCGCAAGCAAAATCAGACAAACCGAAGCGAGGATCGTCTGCGGGGAAATCAGCGCGGGTCGTTCGACGGAATCTTCGATGCTGAAATCTCCGAGCTCCTCTTCGCGAACGACGACGAAGCGGTTGGTTCGCGAAGTTCTCGCCGTCGGTTCTGGAAACGAGCTTTTGGCTTCCCCCACCTCGGAAGCGACGGTTTTTTCCGGAGACAGGCCGTCGGAAAGCAAGGCTTTGTCCGAAGCGATATTCGTCGAGCCGCCGCGATCGGTTTTCCGCGAGTTTTCCAAAAAGGCTTTGCGGTGCTCTTCTTCGCGCATCCAATCCTTTTTTCGGCCCGAAGCCAGTCCTTGAAGGTGCTTGCGCGAGGACTTTCGGGAACTCGTTTGGGACGTTTTTTTTCGCAGGGCATCGACGGGAGCATCGATCGAAGCCGGTTCCTTTCCGGTCGCGACATCGACGGGGCGTCCCGTTTTCACGGAGTCGGTCGGGATGGGAGGTTCTTGCGATTCGGGATGTTCCGACTCGCCCCCTCCTCCTTCTCGGAATGCCGATTCGCCGATTCGGAAATCGTACGCTTCGGCCCCCCAAGAACCGGGCGTACCCGGCTCCCGAGCCCCGGAGACGGACGATTCGGGCTGAAACAGGGTCGCCGCTTCCGACCAGCTGTTCAAATCGTGAGGGAAAGGGCTCAGCGGCTTTGCCGAAGACGGAAAAGGCGGAAAAAACGAAGTCCCTTCTTTTGCCGAAACAGGGTCTTCAATCCCCAAGACCTGGTCGTTTCGGGCTTCCGGGGACAGAAGATCGGGTTGAACAAAAAACTCGCCGTCCTCAAGCACGCTTTTTTCGGTCGAATGCGTAACCGTGTTGCCGAAATGCGATTCCTTGGCTAAAAGAGCGACCTCTTCGATCGCGGAAATCCCTTTTTTTATGCTCGGTTTGGTCGGTTCGAAGGGGGATTCGGCGGGCGATTCGACAGGCGAT
This sequence comes from Thermoguttaceae bacterium, assembly GCA_031549145.1. GTDB lineage: Bacteria > Planctomycetota > Planctomycetia > Pirellulales > Thermoguttaceae > JAVBSX01. The sequence goes on from JAVBQI010000147.1 coordinate 4,180, forward strand.
TCCGAGGGGGGGATTTTTCGGCTCGGCGATTCCGATTCCGGCGATGTTTCGTCGCTCGGCTTGACCAGGATCAAATTGGGATTGCCGACGTAAGCGTGCAGGATCGACTGCAACCGCCGAGAGACGAGATAGGCGTTGGTCGGTCGTTCCTCCGGCTTGATCCGCAAAAGCTCGAAAATCACGGATTCGAATACCTCCGGCACGTCGTATCGAATCGCTTGAATGCCGGCAGGCGGGCCGCTTTGATGCTGTTTGACGATTTCCGGCAGCGTCTTCGCCTGGTAAGGCGGCTTGCCGACCAGGAGCGCGTACAAAACGGCCCCGAGAGCGTACAGGTCGGATTTCGGGGTGATCGGCATCCCGAGGGATTGTTCCGGGGCCATATATTCGAGCGTCCCGACCACCGAATTGATATTGGTTAAACGGCTCCCCCCGAAAATCTGGGCGATCCCGTAATCGGAAAGTTTGCTCCCCCCTTTTCGCTCCAACATGATGTTGGCCGGCTTGATGTCCCGATGTACGATCCCCCGGTCGTGTGCGTGTTTCAAATCGAGGGACATTTCCAATCCGATTTTACAGACTTCGTCCCAGCGGTAGGCTCGTTTGCGGCGCAGCTCCTGTTGCAGGCTGTTCCCTTCGACCAGTTCCATGACATAGTACAAAAGGTCCTGCTCCTCGCCGAATCCGAAAAGGCGGACGATGTTCGGGTGCCGCAACCTTTTGAGGGTTTCGATTTCGATCTCGAAACGTCGCCGCAACTCCTCGTCCTCTTCGATCGGGGCCAACAAGACCTTGACGGCGGCCCGCTCGCCGGAATCGACATGTTCCCCTTCGTAAACGGACCCCATGCCCCCCCGGCCGAGGATCCGGACGATCCGAAAAGGTCCCAGTTGTCTTGGTTGTAACATTCGAAGCGAAGGGGGGAATGTGAGGAACAAAAACGGCGATTTTCGTGGGTCGTACCGGCGTCTGCGCCGCTCGGCTAAACGGGTAATACGCAAATTGGTTTTGCCCGTTTAATTCAAATTATAAATCAAAACGACGTCTCTCACAACAAATATTCTGAAACCGGTTAAAATTCCCGTCTTCAGTACGGTAGCGGCCCAACGAGGCCGCGGTTTGACCGAGGGTGAAGCCTATCGACGGTATAATCATCTTTTTCCAAAACGATTGATCAATCGTCGCTGTCGGGGATGATCCAACAGCGCATAGCCGTAGGCTCCCATTGCGAGCGGAATCAGGATCGCGCTGGGACAGAAACAAAACGGTACGAAAAACGGCAGGGCCGAGCCGTACGATTCGGCGACGCCCTGGGTGAGGTAGGTCTCCGCGACCGGCAGGGCGAGAAGGCCGAGGTTCGCGAAAAGGCCGAGCCAAAGCCCAAAGCGGCAGCGCAAAATCCCGATCAGGAGAAAGATGCCGACGAAAAGAGTTCCGACCAGGAGATTGGCCTCGAATTTCCAAGGTTCTCCCTGTTTGAAAAAAACGACAAGAAATGCCGCTCCGCTGATACAAAGGGATTGCAAAAAGGCGTAAATTCCGGGCCAATAATAAAAGATCTGCCGTAATTCGGTTTCGACGTTTCGGACGGCCTCTTCGCCGCGAAGCCCGAGCAACCAGGTGTTCAACCGGGCCGCTTGTAGTTCGTAATTCGGCGTCCGTGAGACATCGATTCCCCAGCGTCCCCGACCGGGAATGCGAAGCCGGATGCGACCGTGCCGCATTTCAATCCAACGGCCTGCGACGGATTGCGACAGCTGGTAAAACTCCTTGGCGTTCGGTTGATCGTCTTGAAAGGGCCCTTCGAGGCTCAGGGTCTCCGAAGTGACGTTGATCGTGTATTCGCGGGACCAGCCGATAAAGCGAAGGTGTTCTCCTTTCAAGAGGATCGGCAGCACCGGCTCCCCGCGCGAATCCGGAACCTCAAAAGTGATGTCGATAATTTCCGTCGAAAGACTCATATAACCGAAAACGTAAAATAACCGCCTGCCGTCTAAAGTTTATAAAACAGAGATGAGGCCATTATACAAGAAGAATCCGGGACGGTGTTCCCGGCCTGCGATACCGCAAGGGCGATTGCAAAGTCGTTGTTAAGCACGCGGAGGCGCGGAGAACGCAGGGAAAGATTGTAAAATCATAAAAAGGCGGTAAACCAAAGGTTGCAGCGAGAGATTTTTGTTGAAAAACTCCGCGGCCTCCGCGTCTCTGCGCGAAACACTATACTTTGCAATCCTTGTGGCGATACCCCTCATTCTCTCACAGGGGGGAGACAAACGGCGGAAAATCAGTATAGTGGGCTCTGGGGAGGACAGATCACCCTCTGTCCTCTGTCCTCTGTCCTCTGTCCTCTGTCCTCTGCTCCCATGCTCACGAACCCGATTTATCTCCCGGAACTCCGCGAAATGTTGGCCGAAAACAATGTCGAGGAGATGCGGGAATTCTGTACGGCCATACACCCGGTTCGGGTCGCTGAGTTTATGGGAGGGCTGGAGCCGGCGGAAATTTGGGCAATCGTCCAGCACGCCGACCTCGACACCCGGGTCGAAATCTTCAGTTATCTCGACGAAGAGACGCAGGCCGATATCATGGAGGCCGCCCCGCGCGAGGAAATGGCCGAGTTCATTTCCCATCTCCCGGCCGACGATCGCGTCGACGCCCTGCACTCGGTCGAAGACCATGTCGTCGATGAGTTGATGCCGCTCATTCAGGCGGAAGACCGTCGCGACATTCAACGACTGACCGCGTTTCCCGAAGATTCGTGCGGCTCGGAAATGACGACCGACTTTATCCGGCTGCACGAAAGCATGACCGTCGAGGAGGCCCTGCACGAAATTTCCCGACAGACCGAGGTGATCGAAACCGTTTATTACCTGTACGTCGTCGACGAAAACGACCACCTGGTCGGCCTGGTTTCGGCGAAGCAGCTTTTAAAGAACATGGGCCGGCCTCACATCCTCATCAAAACGCTCATGAAGCGGGATTTGATCACCGTCGACGCCCTCGAATCCCGCGAGGAGGCGGCCCGGGAGGTCGCGCGATACGACTTTCTCGCGATTCCGGTCGTCGATGAGGAGCACCACATGCTCGGGATCATTACGCACGACGATATTATGGACGTCGTTCAGGACGAGGCGACGGAAGATGCCTATCGAATGGCCGCGATCGGGCCAATGGAAGAGAGCTATTTGGAGGCCCCTTTTTGGACGATTTGGAAAAGCCGCGTCGTCTGGCTCGCCTGCCTGTTTATCGCCGAGTTCGCGACCTTTTCCGCATTGACCTATTTCGATGAGGAAATGTCCGCGGTTTACGTCCTCGCTTTTTTCGTGCCGCTGATCATTTCGACGGGGGGGAACTCCGGCTCCCAGGCGGCGACGCTCATCACCCGGGCAATGGCCCTCGGGGAAGTGAAAGTGACCGACTTTTTCCGGATTCTCAAACACGAACTCCTGATGGGAACCGCCTTGGGAATCTCGCTCGGGGTGATCGGATTCGGCCGGGCCTTTATCACGCAGGAGAAAATCCTGCGGGGGGCGGACCGGGTGTCGCTTGCGCTGACGATCTGTATCAGCGTGACCGCCGTCTGTCTCTGCGGCACGCTCGTCGGCTCGCTCCTGCCGCTCCTTTTCAAGCGGCTCGGAATCGATCCCGGGGTCGCTTCGAGCCCGTTCGTCGCGACCTTCGTCGACTTCGCCGGAATCGTGATCCTGTTCATGATCGCGAAAGTCCTGCTCTTGCCGGGTTAGAGAAGTTCCCTACGCTTTCCCTTTGTACAGCTTCCGTTCGATCGCGGGAATGTAATTCGTCCAGGTTCCGCCGGCGTTGGGATCCTCGAAGATGTGCTTCTGGAATTCGGCCAACTTCGCGTCCAGGGAATCGAGGAAAAAGAGAGCGAGGGCGTCCAGGGTCATCGGCAATTTGCTGCTGCCGTTTTCCAAAGTGCCGTGATGCGAAATGAGCAGGTGCTTCAACAACATCGCGGTTTCCTCGTCGAATTTTTGGGCGGTCAGTTTTTCCGCTTCCTTGATTTTTCCGTACAAAATCTCGACGCCGAGAAAAGGATGCCCGAGCATCTGCCCCGGATCGCTGTACGACATTTCCCCCTCGAACAGCAGCTCGTTCACTTTCCCGAAATCGTGCAAAAACGCTCCGACCAGCAGCAGGTCGCGGTTGAGCATCGGGTACAGCGGCGCAATTTTGAGAACGACCTCCATCATCGTGAGCGTGTGCTCCAACAGGCCGCCCGGGTAGGCATGATGCAGCTTGACTCCGGCCGGAGCGCGGAAAAATTTCGACATGAGCGGCTCATCGAGCAGGAAGCAGTCGCAAAGGTTCCTCAAATCCGGGTTGGTAATCGTCCGGAGCACTTCGCGGAGCCGGGCTTGCAGCTGTTCGACGTTGATCGGTCGAAAGCGTTGGAATTCCTCGGCATCGACGCCGGTCGGATCGACCTTCGTCAGCTTTTTCGCGACAAGCTGGAGCGAGCCTTGAAATCGCTGGACCGTCCCCTCGACCTCGATGTAATCGTTCAGCTCGAACTTTTGATACAGCTCTTCGCTCGCGTTCCAAAACCGCCCGCCGAGCGTCCCGGTTTTATCGGAAATCGAAAACTGAATGTAAAGGTTGCCGTTTTTATTCGGCCGAAGCTGCATTTCGGTCAGTTGATAAACTTCCTTGATCGCTTCGTTGTCGCGCAGCTGGTTAATATATCGTCGGGACATGGGATAATAGTCGTTGGCAAAAGGAATAAAATAAAGATCGCCCCATTCTATTGTGTTTTCGCAGACAAGAGAACCCCCCATTTCTTTTCGCCTACTTTACCGCAGCGAAAGAAAGCGGTATGGTTATACAAGAGGATGGTCTTGTCGAACAATTCCGACTTTGTGTCGTATCATAGGAGCCACAGCGATCCCCTTTTCACGTCACGGAGGCGAAAATGTCAAAACAGGCAAAAAAGAAAAAGTACAAAGTCGTCAACTGGAAGGAATATAACCAAG
>JAVBQI010000236.1:0-9208 GCA_031549145.1 Thermoguttaceae bacterium
GGGGCGGTCCTCCGCTGCGCTTTGGAAAGCATTGCAATGAAATTCCGGCATGTCCTCGAAATGTGCGAAAAGATCAGCGGGACGCGGGTCGAAACGATTCATATCGTCGGCGGCGGGACGAAAAACCTGCAACTGTGTCAAGCGGCGGCCGATGCGACGGGCCGCCGGGTCGTAACCGGGCCGATCGAGGCGACGGCGATCGGCAATCTGATGATGCAGGCGGTCGCCGACGGCGATGTCAAGGACATTCAAGAAGCCCGCCGGGTGATCCGCGAGAGTTTCGACGTCGCGGAATTCCTGCCGACGGCCGAGCACGCCAAGGCCTTCGACGATGCCTACGGACGGTTTTTGGCGCTGCTGTAATTTTTGTAATACTTCAGCGGTTATAATGAGGATCGCGGCGGCGATCATCACACTTGGACAACCGGGCTCTCGCTTTTTTGGGAAAAAATGCTATGATTCAGGGTTGTGGCCGCCCTCGGTCATTATCCCTTTTGTTCAACCCTGAGAAAACATGCCCGGCACCGGCGGTCACTCGAATCATCAAATCCGAACACGCTCCGAACGCGTCGCTTCAGTCGTGCTGCGACCCAGGCTTTGGTCCAAACTCTTCGAGGTATTGCGCAAAGACCTGCGGGTTTCGCTGATCCTCTTGATGCTGCTGTTCAATTTGTTCGTTTGCTGCATTATCGAAGCCTGGAAACCGCCCTTTCCCTACCGGCTCAATGATGTTCCCAACCGGCCGATTCACTGCCAAACGCCGTTCCAAATCGAGGATCCCGGCGGGACCGAGGCCGCTCGGGAACGGGCCGTTCGGGCAACCCCGCCGATCTATACGCTTGATTCCCAGCCGCTGATCCAGGAACGGGACGCTTTAATCAATATCGTTACCGGTTTGGTGCAAACGGCTACTTTCGAGGAAACGTCCGATCCGCGAATCTGGATCGATTTCCTGCCTGTGACCCGATCCGAAAACGCGGCCGACACAACACTCGAATCGAAAACGCTTTTCGATGCCTTCAAATCCGCGTTCGGGGACGAAGCCCACCTGCAAGCCTTTCAGGAATCGCTCAAAAATGCGCTCAAACCGCTTGAGGAAATCGGTTTTTTAACCGAATTTTCCCAAAAGTTGACGGAAAAATGGAACCAGGAACAGGTTTGGATCGTTCTTCCCGACGGCAAGGAGACGAAGGTTTACAGCAACGAAGTTTTGCTCGGCGACGCCTCCCGGTTACAGCGTTCCCTTTCGCGGGAATTTTCGAACGACATCATCTCCCAAGCCTTTTTCCGTTGGCTCTTGCCTCGCATCAAAAGGATACAAAGCACGTTGAAACTGGACGAGGGCAAAACGGCCGCGGCGATTGAAAAAGCGGTTGCCGCCGTTCCCACGGTTTTTCTCGATTTTCCCCAGGGAAAACCGCTGGCTCCCGCCGGGAAAGAGATCGGCCCCACTCAAATGCGGTGGTTGTGGGAAGAGTATAAGGTCGAAATTTCGCAAATGACCTTGCGACAAAAATTTTCGCGTTTTTTTTGCATTTATTTTTTAATCGTCGTCGCCCATTTTATCGGTTGGGTTTACATGTATCGCCGGGAGCGGCGCAAACCGAAAACTTTGACGAGCAGCGCTTTAACGATTTTTTTCATGCTCCTGGCGATCGCGACCGCCAAGTTGCTGGATGTGATTTCCAACGAGCAAGGGCTGTTGGCCCTGATCCCGCTCCTGATTTTCGCACAGAGCCTGGCGATCACGTTTTCATGGGAATTGTCGATGGTTTTGTCGTTAAACCTCGCCTTTATCCTCGTACTCGCCGACGGGACCCGATTCGGAACGATGCTGATTCTGGTCGGCACGACCATCGCGGTGATCGAACAACTGGGGCGGCTCCGCAGCCGCAAAAAATTGATCGCCGTCGGCTTGATCGCGGGTGCCGTCTCTTCGACGATCACCTTCGCGGCCGGTCTTCTGGACGGGCGCATGGTCGATGCTCCGCTTTGGACCGAGTCGCTCTTGAACGGGCTTTGGACCCTGACCGCCGCCGTCGCGATGAGCGGCATTCTGCCGTTTATCGAACGGCCGTTCGGCATTCTTACGGACATGAGCCTTTTGGAATTGGGAGATCTTTCGCATCCGCTCCTGCAGGAATTGATTCGCCGGGCTCCGGCGACCTACAGTCATTCGATTCAGGTCGGCTCGATCGCCGAGGCCGCGAGCGAAGCGATCGGGGCGCGCAGTTTGATGACCCGGGTCGGAGCATATTTTCATGATATTGGAAAAATCCTCAAGCCGCAATTTTTCTCGGAAAACCAAACCTCGGGGGAAAACGTACACGACACCCTCGAACCGAGGATGAGTTCGCTCGTGATCGTCGCCCATGTCAAGGACGGAGCCGACCTCGCCCGGCAGCATCGACTGCCGCAGCCGCTTATCGACCTGATCGAGCAGCATCACGGAACCTCGCTCGTCTCCTATTTTTATGGAATGGCCTCTCGCCAAAACAAGGATAACCCTTACGGCCAAGGGGTCGAGGAAAGCTCGTTTCGATACCCGGGGCCGAAACCGCAGTCGAAAGAGGCGGGAATCCTGATGCTTGCCGACGCCTCCGAAAGTGCCGTTCGTTCGATGGGGGACTCGGCGACCCCGGGCCGGATCGAAAACATGGTTCGGCAAATCACCGAGACGAAACTCAAAGACGGTCAGTTTGACGACTGCGGCTTGACTCTGCACGAACTTCGGGTCGTCGAGAACAGCATCATCAAATCGCTGATCGCGGTCCGGCATACCCGGATCAAATATCCGGGGCAAGGGGACAAACCGTCCGAGAATCCGAAATCCTCGCCGGAACTTCGGTCTCCGTCGGCTGTCAAAGCGGGGAGCTCAATCGTTTCCGACACCGGCAAGCTCCTCAAGAAAACGGACGAGAAACGCTCTTGAGCGTACCAATATCGAGTTTGACCTCTTTGCTCATCCCTACGCAAAAAACAAGAGTCGGAACCGTTGGTTCCGGGAATGACCGAATGGTACGGCCTTCGCATGGTTGAAAACGCGATTTTTTCCCCGGAAGAACTGGTTGATGAAATCACCTTGACGATGGTCGACGGGGTCGGTTCCCTGACGATTCGGCGGCTGTACGAACATTTCGGCGATGCCGCGAGTATTCTTTCGGCTTCGAGCGAGGCCCTACAGGCCGTCGGCGGGATCGGGCCGAAGATCGCCGCCCAAATCGCCGCCGCCCGCGAAACTTGCTGCCCGGACGGATTGATCGAGCTTTGCCGCCGGGAAAAAATCGACATGATTTCCCTGCGGGATTCGCGGTATCCGGAACTCCTGAAAACGATATACGATCCGCCGCCGATTTTGTATCTCAAGGGGACATTGGACGAACGAGATGCTCTCGCTTTGGCCGTCGTCGGAACCCGGCGGATGAGTCCGTATGGTCGGAAACAGGCGACCCGACTTGCCGGGGAACTCGCGAAATACGGCATCACGATCGTGAGCGGTCTCGCGAAAGGTATCGACGGGGCCGCGCATCGGGCCGCGCTCGCGGCGGGCGGGCGGACCTTGGCCGTTCTCGGCGGCGGTCTTTTGCGGATGTATCCGAAAGAACACGCGGGGTTGGCGGAGGAAATCGCCGAAAATGGGGCCGTGATCAGCGAATACCACCCGCTTATGGAACCGAACAAGGGGACATTTCCTCAACGGAACCGGATCGTAACCGGGATGTCGCTCGGAGTGTTGGTCGTCGAAGCCCCGAAAAAAAGCGGAGCGATGATTACGGCCCGTTGCGCTTACGAACAAGGGCGGGAAGTTTTCGCCGTTCCCGGCTCGCTTGATTCGGAAAATTCCCGGGGATGCCTTCAACTGATCGCCGACGGGGCGAAGTTGACGGAATCGGTCGATGATATTTTGGAGTCGCTCGGCCCGCTGTTGAAGCCGATCGTCTCTCCGAGCGCATCACAAACCGCCCCTTCGACCGCTGAAGCGAGGTTGCGCAGCCCTCGGGAATTGCAATTGAATGAAATCGAGGAGCAGGTGCTTCAAGCGATCGGAACGGCGGCGACGGCATTGGAATCGATCGTCGAGCGGACCCGGCTTTCGCAGCACCAGGTTGTTGCCGCCCTGTTCGTTCTCGAAAGAATGGAACTGGTTCGCCGTCTCGAAACGCCCGATCGATTCGCGAGGGTTTGAAATTACTGGATTTCAAAAAATTTTGAATCGAGCATCAGCCGGAAGTGTCAGTGCCCGGTTCTTAGAACAGGAACATGGGGCAAACCCAGCGCTAACGCTTCGGGCTGATGTTCTCATTTTTACACATACTATTCCGACGACCCACGATCGGCATTTTTATATGAAACCGCGTTCCCCTATTGACTTTAGTATCATTTCCCTTGGGTGTCCGAAAAACCTGGTCGATTCCGAAAACATGGTCGGTCGACTTCGGACGGCCGGGTTTCGGTTCCTCCCGCGAGCCGCCTCGTGTGATTTTGTGCTGCTTAACACCTGCGGTTTTTTGGAATCGGCAAGGGAAGAAGCGCGGGAGTATCTTGAAGAATTGCTCGAACTGAAACGCCGAGGGGCGATTCGTCGCGTGTTTGTAACCGGCTGCCTGGTTAATTTCGAGAAAGACGCTCCCCTCGAACTTTTTCCCGAGGTAGACGGCTGGGTCGGCGTTTTCGAGGAAAAGCGGATCGTCGAAATCGTGCGACAATTCTTTCCGCAAGCCGAGCAACGGGAACAAGCCGGACCAACTCAATCGCGGATCGACCGAAGCTCGCGGTACTATTTTTCCGAACAGGATCGCTGGAAGGGGGACGACGCGAACCGTTTTCTGCTGACGCCTCCGCATGTCGCATATTTGAAGATCGCGGACGGTTGCAACCGGCATTGCGCTTATTGTGCGATCCCGGAAATTCGCGGACGGTTTGTGAGCAAGCCGCGAGAAGCCGTTCTTGAGGAAGCGAAAAAGTTGGCCGACCAGGGGGTCAAGGAACTGATCGTGATCGCCCAGGAAACGACGTTTTGGGGATCCGATCTGTATGGCAAGCCGGATTTGGCCCGGCTGCTCAGCGAACTGCGGGAGATCGAAGGTCCGGAGCGGATCCGGCTGATGTATACCTACCCGCTGCATTTCGAGGAGGAGCTCGTCTCGGTTTTGTCGGAAGGGGGAAAAATCGTCCCATACATCGATCTGCCGCTTCAACACGCGAACGACACGATTTTGAAACGGATGCGGCGGGCGGTCAATCGTTCGCAAACGGAGGCCCTGTTAAGCCAACTTCGTGAGCGGATTCCGAATTTGGTGTTGCGGACTTCGTTGATCGCCGGATTTCCGGGCGAAACCGAGGCGATGTTTCGGGAATTGGTCGATTTTACGCGCCAATGGGCGTTCGAGCGAGGCGGAGCGTTTCGCTTTTCGCCCGAGCCGGGAACCGCGGCCGCGGCGTTGGACGAACAACTTCCGTTCGAGGTGATCGACGAGCGGTTTCAAGAGCTTTGCGAAGTCCAGGAAAAAATCATGTCGAACTGGGACGAAAAACGCGTCGGGCGGGAATTCGAGGTCTTGCTCGACCGGTCGTTTCTCTCGCCGGAAGGGAAACCGATCAAGGACGTTTTTCTCGGCCGAACCTACGCCGAAGCCCCGGACATCGACCCTCTCGTGATCGTAACGGGCAAGAAACTCAAAAGCGGCGATTGCATAGCCTGCGAAATCGTCCAGTTGCACGAATCGAACCTGATCGCCGTCCCGTCGAATTGACCGGTTATATTCCAACCCGGCATCAATTGATTGTTTTTGAGCAATCCCGATTCTTTCGAAAATTGAAAAACGCGGAGTACCGGTCAAATTGCCAAGCGGCCATATTATGCCGCGTTCAAGTATAGTCGGGATCGGCTTCCTTTTCGGTTTCCTCTTCTTCCTCGTCTTCGGATTTTTCGAATTCCGATTTTGCCTTTTCGACGATTTTCGCACCCAGCTGTTTTTTAACCTTTCGGAATTCCTGGGCATTGAGGACGCCGGTTCGGTGCATCCGTTCGAATTCGATCAGGTGTTCTTCTTCGGTCGGCGTTTGTGTACGGATTTCCTTTCGCATATTACTGAGGATGTAATAGGCGATCGCGACCAAAATCGCGGTCCCGGCGATTCCGTAAACCCATTGCGTCGCCGGATTGGAAAACAATTCCTCAAATATGTTTTCGATCATCTCTCGTCTGCCTTCTTCATTTTTCGATTTCGTAACAGCCGATATCCGGAGTTTCAAAATTTCGCGGTTTGCCGAGAATGTCGTCTTTCGGCATTTCGGAGGGATCGGCCCCGTCGATTGCCGAGCTGCCGCTCCCGGGAACGGCATAGGTTTCGACCAGGCGCTCGAACTCTTCCCGGATCGTTTTGCCGCCGGAACGAAACCGGCCGGTTTCCGGATCCCAACCCGGGGCGAGCGATTCGAGCGGAACATCCGGCAGCCGGGGATCGGCCAAAACCGCCCTTGCATCGTTGATTGGCGCGACCGCATCATTTTCTTCCGGTCGATTTTTCGAACCTTGCCGCGACGGAATCGGTTTCCCGCCGTTCCAGTAAACGTTGTTGTTCAAACGAACTCCGTCGGCGGCAAACCGCTTGCCCAAGGCGATCGCGAAACGAGGCATCTTTCCCGTGTTGTCGCAGCAAAGGTTGTTGGCGAAAACCATTTCGCTTTGAAGGGGACTTTTTTCAAACGTATAACAGTTGACCAAAAAAAATCCGGCCCCGCCCCGATCGGCGGCGGTCGTCGGGTGTCCCGTGATCGTGTTCGCCCGGACGACGACATTCCTCATTCCTCCTTTGAAAAGCAATGCCCCCCAAAACGGATACGACGAATTATAAAGGAACAGGTTGTTCTCGATCAAGACATCCTGGGCTTCGTAAAACGGTTGCCCATCCTCTCCGAGCAGGACGAACGCCTGATCGGTTCTGCCGGCCCAATTGAAAAAAATGTTGCGACGAAGAACGACACAACGCTGCACATCCGGCGTCGAGCCGGAATTTTTAATGACGATGAGCGAATGCGAGGCGTTGGCATCTTCCCGGCCGCTGCCCGGGTAATCATTGAAGAGCAGGGAATCCTCGATCACGATGTCGGTTACCATATTGATATCGAAAATCTCATCGCCGCCGTTTTGCATCGGATTGAAGATCGCGCAGCCCGAAAAAACGATAAAGCTCGCCCTCGCATTGATTTTGATCAGGTCGTTTTTGTATGAATCACGCAAAAGGCAATTTTCAAACCGAATGTGATGGGCGTTTTTCGTCGAAATTTGGATCAGGTAATCCGTTTCGCTCGACCCGGAACCGAAACAGTCCAATCCTCGGAAGGTGATGTTCGAAACATCCGTTAAATAGAACAGCCGGTTGCTTGTCTTAGGCGAAGAAAAACGGGCCTGATAAGGGTGTTCGGCAACAATGAGGCACGGTTTTTCAAAATGACGTGAGAAAGAATAGCCCCCGACATACAGGCCGTCTTTCGCAATGATACTCGAACCGTCGTCCGGAACGTCCCGAACCGCCTGGGTCAGGGTTTTCCAAGGCTTCGAATACGAACCGTTCCCGCTCGAATCGTTCCCCTCGGGGGAAATATAGTACTCCCCGCCGCGAAGAATGGGCAGCCAACAAAAAAGAAAGGCGAAAATGATGAGAGAGCGCGACATAAACTTTGCGAAGTCAAAAAATTCGACTTTTCCCCTTTTCCATTTTTTTGAGTCCGAATCGGTAAGGGCTTGGCATACAATCAGTTAGCAGCCCAACGAGGCTGCGGACCAAATGAGGCCGAAGGCTTACCGCAATACCGCGTACGGTATAATTCCGCAACCGGCAATGCTTTTTCTTTAGTGTTTTTTCAAAGAGCACAGACCGTAGCCGACAGAGGCAATCGACTGCGCTCGGGAAAGATCAAGCATAAGGTCAGTTTACCATACGGAGATGGGATTGCCAATCTTCGAGGTTTCCCATACGAGGATTGCAAAGTCATTTTTTAAACGGCCAAGTCTCAGCAACCGCGGGACACTGTTTGTTAAAATAGTTGGTATTTACGACAAGGTTTTTCCTTGAAGGACATAACGATGAGTCAAAAACAAAGGTCTCGCCTCGAAGGATCGCCGGGATATGGTCGAAGCGGTGCGACGCGGCAAATCGGTCCGTCAGGTCGCCGAGAAATTCGGAGTCGGCAAGTCGACCGTCCAGCGTTGGTTCAAACGGGCTCAAGGTAAACGACTGGATCGCGTCGATTGGTCCGACCGATCCGACGGACCGAAAACGCCATGCAACAAGGTTTCCGTACATGTCGAACAATGTGTCCTCGCGATCAGAAAAGATCTCAAGGAAAACAGCCCGCTCGGAGAACATGGAGCCGACGCCGTGCGAAACGAAATGAAAAATCGCGGATGCCGTCATGTGCCTTCCCGTGCGTCGATCAATCGCATCTTCGAACGTCACGGAGCCTTCGACGGTCGCAAGAGGAGACGATACGAATCGCCGCCGCCCGGCTGGTATTTGCCCGATGTCGCAACGAAAAACGCCGAACTCGACCAATTCGATCACATCGAGGATTTGTGCCTTCAAGGCGGTCGGATCGTTCATGTGCTGAACGGCATTTCCCTTCATGGAGGATTGGCATATTCGAAACCGATATCGCGGATGACCGCTGAAAACACGGTCCAAAGCTTGATTTTCTTTTGGAGGGAATTCGGCTTGCCGAATTACGTACAATTCGACAACTCGACGGTGTTTCAAGGACCGCGAACGGCGGATTCGTTGGGAAAGACGATTCGATTTTGCTTGAGCCTCGGCGTGATTCCGGTGTTTGCACCGCCGCACACGCACGGTTTTCAAGCATCGATTGAAAATTACAACGGTCGATGGGAGAACGGCGTTTGGAAACGGTTTCACTTTGAAAGTTTTCGAGCTGTCGAAACCCAATCGACGAAATTCGTCAAGGCGATGCGAACGAAGAACGCCGTGCGAACGGACGGAGCACCGGACCGATGGGAATGTCCGAACGATTGGGAAGTGGATTATCAGACACAGCCGAAGGGCAAGGTGATTTTCATTCGCCGCACGGATGACAGCGGTTGTCTGGAGGTGATGGGCCATCGCTGGGGGTTGGACCGTTCGTGCACGCATCGTCTGGTCCGGGCGGAAGTCGACCTGTCGCAAGGCGTCATCGACTTCTATCGTCTTCG
>JAVBQI010000160.1:0-21175 GCA_031549145.1 Thermoguttaceae bacterium
TCAGAAACTCCGCAAAAGCGGCTTGCAGATCGTCGAGGGAGAGCCGTTGAAAAACTCGTGAAAAGGTGACGCGACTGGGAGCTCCGGTATTTCTCAAGCGAAAGAATTTCCTGAGTTGCGTCAAATGGATCTTGGTCCATCAAGCGATTTCCGTCGGCGTGGAGAGCGTCGCGCTCAAATCGCCTTCACCCGCGATCTTTTCCATGAGTTGGACGACTTTGCGGATTCCCGTCGTGATATTACGAGTCAGGACAAAGCAAATCATCAGTCCTAAAACGAAGGCCAATCCGGAAAACGCGATCATGAGAGCGATCGCCCGTTGCGATGCCGCATTGGACTGCGATTCCATATCGTCGCTTTTCTTATTCAGGGAGGCGAGCAAGTCGTCCATCATTTTGTTGATGACGAGAACGTCCTCTTCCATTCCCATAATGATAGCGCCTTTCGTGATTACCCCCGAGGGACGGTTCATCTGTTTGGTCCGGCCTACCGCCGATTACGGCGGAGACGGAAAAATCGTCGGTGGACTGGAAGAATACGCGCCGCCGGAGAAAGCCTGTACATATGCCGACAGCGAACCGGTTCTTCTCGATGCGTTTCGCAAGAGAACGGCGCAAGTCACGCCGTTTCCTTATTATGCGGGAAACAGTTTTTGGGTTTATCACCAGTACAATAAGAGACGAACATCGCGCCGCGGCGGCGGAAGAAGCATCCAAGGCAAAAAGCGGCTTTCTCGCTCATATGAGCCACGAAATTCGAACGCCTTTCAAGGGAAGGTACTCACTTTCCCGATGAGCCATTTTTCTTTTCCACCGGTATCCACGTTTCTAATATTTCGCCGAGCCTCTGCGGATTGATCGGCTTCGTCAGATAGTCGTTAAAGCCGTTTTCCAGGAACATTTCCTTCGCGCCGGAGATCGCGTTGGCGGTCAGCGCAATGATCGGCAACTTTTGGAATCGCTCGCCCGCCAGATTTCTGATGGCCGCCGTGGCTTCCACGCCGTCCATCCCGGGCATCATCTGATCCATAAAGACCAGATCGTACTCCTCCGCTTGGACGGAGGCAACGGCTTCCTCGCCGCTGACGCATGCGTGGACCCGCAACTCGTACATCGAAAGCAATCCCTTCGCCACGATGCGGTTGACGGACACGTCGTCCACGACCAGCACCCGCGCATCCGGCGCTTTGAAGATCGACACGGGTCTCTCGACATCAAAAATTTCTTTGCGGCTGATCCCCTGCGGCAGCGTGACCGTAAACGTACTCCCCTTACCATACTCCGAACGTACCGTAATATCGCCTCCCATTGCTACGAGCAGTTTTTTCGTGATCGCGAGCCCCAGTCCCGTTCCTTCGATACTCTTGCTTCCCTCCAGGTCGAGTTGCACGAAGTCGGTGAACAGCTTTCCGATGTCTTCCTCTTTGATTCCCCTGCCGCTGTCGGCGATGTCGATGGTTAGGATCGCCTTGTCGGCATCAACCTCTGTTCCCGTGACAGTGAAGGAAACGATCCCCTCCGATGTATATTTGACGGCGTTGTTGAGGATGTTCAAGAGGACCTGACGAACCCTTGCCTCGTCCCCAAAAAGTGCCTTCGGTATGTGATCGTCGATATCAACCTTAAACTCCAGCGATGCTTCCTGCGCCTTGATCTTGATGATGTTACTCACGTCGGCGATCAGCGACGCGAAGAGGTAGTCCGAGAGGACGATCTCCATTTTCCCGCTCTCGATCTTCGAAAAATCCAGGATATCGTTGATGATCGACAGCAGGTTCGTCCCGGATTTTTTGATCGTCGCCAAATGCTCGTGGGCGCGGTCGATATTTTGGTCGCGGAGGGCGAGTTCCGACATGCCGAGTATCGCGTTCATCGGCGTGCGTATCTCATGGCTCATGCGAGCCAAAAATTCACTCTTGTAGCGCGAGGCGGCCCGGAGCGAGTCCATGGCTTTATCCAAAGACTTGAGGAAGAAGGCGATAAAGATGTTGAAGATGATGGTAATCAACGCGATGACCGCGAGCATGACGACGAAGACTAGGGTAACATGGTTTTTGTAGTCCTCGAGACCGTCCGGCAGGACGGCCGCCGAGTACCATTCCAGGGCCGGGACGCGGCCGACGGCGATCTCACCGAGCGGAGAGTTGAAGGTGCGCGTTTCGTCGGGTTTGAGATCGTGCGCCGTAGCGAGAAAACCGGCGCCGAATATTTTGTCGATCCGGTCTTTCGCCGCAACCTGCTTAACGTTTTTGGAGCCGGTGATCTCTCCTTGCGCGTTGAAGAAGTATAAATCCGCGGCCCCCGAATGGTTTTTGTAGATGGCGTCGACAAAATCCGACAGGTTGACTCCGATTCCCAAGATGCCGATCGGCTTGCCGTCGGGTCCGAAAACCGGTGCATTGATCCAGATGTTTGTCACCCCGAGGTCCTCGTCGAAGTCGATATTCCAATTGTACCGTTCGGTCTCGTACATCGTCTTCTTATACCAATACTTTTCGGGATCGTCGGGATCGACCGTGTAGGCGTCCTTGCCGTCCAGGAAGAATTTTTTATCCGCGTCTTTGACCCAAAAAATCGAGGCGGGCGAAAATATCTTGCCGTAATTCTCGATATCCTTTAGGGCGATCTCGGCCGCCTTGAGATCGCTTGGGTCGAGAAAGTGCTGCTGGATGATGGGGGACGAGGCCATATTGAGAACGATCTTGATGTCACCGTTGACCTTCGATTCCAATTGGTGCCGCTCAAGCTCCAAGAGTCGCGACAGTTCGTCGGCCTTGTTGTCCCGAATGACCTGCTGCATGGAAAGCCAAAAAGCAATGCTGCTCACCACGAGAATGACGAGGAACAGAATGACGGAAAACGTAATGAAGTGAAGCGAATGTCGCTTACCGTTCTTTGGTGTCGCCTGTCGTATCATGTCCGTGTTCTCCCTGCATTGGCCATGTTGGATTCCTTGGAAGCGTTGACAATGAAAAACAGGTCGGTCTTGGAGCGATGAAAGGGAGAAGACTATCGAAAACGTCCATTTTATCAGATCAGACCTTCCGCGCCGAGAACCCGAACTCGCCGTTACTGATTCGGTGATAAATTTCGAAATCACTCAAAATTATTGACGGATCAGCACAATCCAACGGCAAAATATGAATCACGAAAATGATGAGTCCGGAAAAACCCGAGAAATCTCACTTTGATCGTGAAAGCCGATACAAACCGGAACCGGACAGGGCACATCGAAGTAGGCCCGTGCAAACTCAATATAAATGCGAACAATGGCATAGGAAAATTTTCCAACGGATTCGTCGCTCTCGAAAAGCCAGTCATCGATACCCATATCTGGGAAATCAGGAACGGCTGGCCCTTCAAAATTTTCCTCCCAGTAACATGCCCATTCGTCATCGTTTTCGTCAATCGGCGAGTATTTCCAACATGGAAAGAAAACACCGTCCCAATCATTGTCCATGTCATATTCAAAATAAATCGCCTTGACAGGTCTTTTTGAATTGGCTCGCTGTGAAATGTATCCCGCCATGATTTCGGTAATCCCTTTTTTGATCTCCGAACGAAACTCGCCAAAATCGACGGATCGAATCGCATCGGCAATCGCGACCCCTGCCAATTTTACGCAGAAATCATAAAAATGGCTTTCTGCGTTTTCGAGATTTCGTTGACACACAAATTCCCGTGCGACTTTCAAGTTCGCATAGACTTGATTCAGACGATTTACGTATTCGCTCATAACAATCTCACTGTTGAAAATTTATTGGGGAATCACTAAAAAAGGCAAGAGAAGTAACGATCAGGCTACGTTCCAACCCTAGCGCCGCCGATACTCCAGAATCATTGCCTTGCGGCTCTCTTCGATCGTCAGCGGCAGGCCTTGCTCGGTCAGTTCGCGGCCGCGGAATTCCAACGTCGGGCGGCCGTCGAGGTCCTCGAAGATGTAGACGGCCTCGGGATCAAGGCCGTGCAGCCTCAGACGCGCCGTCGTGTACGGGCTCTCCGGCCGCTTGAACACCTGCACGATCCCGGAACCGCCGTCGTAAGCGTTGTACTGCCAGGCCAGCCAAATGTCTTCGCCGGAACCGTACGGCGTCAGCGGGTAATAATCGGCCAAAAAATATTTGTTGATCCGCTTCCAATCCGCCTGGTACTTTCGGGCGATCGCGAAATCGAAACTTTCGTCCCGAATGTCGAACGAACTGTTCTGGTACGGCGTCATCATGCTCCGAAAATGATATGGATCCGGCCCACCGGTCCCGATCCCGAACAACGGCGTCCATGAGGCGATGCCGTAAGATTGCCCCTGGTTGCCCGTCGTTTCGTAATTGTCGCTACGATGTAAAATGATCGCCCGTCGCAACGTCTCCAAATCGTTCCGCCGGCCGCCGCTCGCGCAGGAGTCGATCGGCATGTCGGGATTGCGCCGCCGCAGTTCGTCCCAATATGCGAGATAGCCGCAGACGTGCTTGTTTTCCGTGATTCCCTGCCGGTCCTCGGCGTCGTTTTGCCGCCAGGATTTGAGCGGCGCGATGTTGAAATCCTGCCGATACAGGTCGATCCCTTCCGATTGGATCAGGCCGTCGATGTGGTTGACGAGCCAGTTCCATGCCTCAGGATTGCCGAGGTTGAGTATCCCGCCCTCTCGACCGCCGAGCACCCAATCCGGATGCTCGTTCGTCAACCAGGTCTCTTTCGTCACCCGTTCGGGTTCGAACCAGACGAGCGTTTTGACCCCCTTCTTTTTCGCATGATCCGAAATCGGTCGCAGCCCGCCGGGGAAACGTTTCTGATCGACCTCCCAGGTTCCGGTGTCGGTCCAACTCCCTTTGTTGACATACCAACCGGCGTCCATCCACCAGTAATCGATGAACAGCCCGCGTTCGAGCAGGCCGTCGATAAACATGATCTGCTTCGCGGTGTCGGTATTCACCATCTCCCAATAATACGCCGAGGTGTTGATCGCCCAATGATATTTCGGAATCTCGCCGTCGGACAGTCGCGGAGCGTTATGGGCGAGGAACCAGCGGCGCCAGACGTTTTGGCTTCGGAGTCGCTCGCCGTCCCAGAACAGCAGGACGATCCTCGGCGTTCGGACCTCTTCGCCGGGCAACAGCGCCAGCCGGGTTTGTTCCTGGCCGGCGCGAAATCGGATATGGCCGCGCGCTGCTTCGTCGCGCGGATTCTCGAACTCCGCTTCCCATTGGCCGGGCCAGCCGACGACGACGATCGTCCCGCCGCCGACCGAGCCGTCGTTCGCGAGGTTGAAACACGGCCAATCGCGGTCGGACGGGCGGCCGTCGGTTCCGGAGAACCGCCTCTTCTCGCCGGGCCGAAGCCGGGTTTCGAGCGGCTGGTAATCGTTCGACGAGCAGCAGCTCCCGATGTGATGATGCAGCGTCGCTTCCGGCGAGCCGTCCGACGGCAGAGCCAGATCGGCGGCGTTGATCTTCGAGAGAATCGGCGTTTTTTCGGTGCCGAGGTTTTTGAAGTACACGGTCCATTCGACGACGGGAAAATTTTTGTATTCGACGCCGACCATCCGGACTTCGAGTTTTGTTTTCGGATCGGTCCAGGTGCGACGATGCTCGATCGTTTGCCCCATGTCGTCGTCTTCTGCCGTGAAGTCGCATGTTTTCAGAAATTCATCCGCGGCGACCTCGCCGTACTGGAACGAAAACGGGGAGCCGGCTTCGCGGCCCCAGTGCCGTTCGGCCCACTGCCGGGCCTGCCGCGATTCGTTCTCGCTCGGCAACGTCCGCTCGGCCGCGGCCAGCAGGATTGGAAAAAGCAAACCGCCAAGTGTCAGGAAGATTCCAAAGCGTTTCATGGTCGTGATTCCTTGTTCTGTTGTCGTCGGCAAGCCAAGTACCTCAAGGCCTCATTATTCATTGCCGCTGACGGAAAAACAAGACAATCCGCACTTTTTCAAGCCAGTGGGATGCGATCGAAACAATACTGCTCTGCGTTTGTTGTCGAGCGCTTGTTCGACACGAAATCCTGAAACGTTTTGACGGTCTCTATTGAACTCAGCCTCGCGGCACGATAGTATCGGAGACACGTTGCTTCAATTCTTTTTGATCGCCTTCCGCTATTGCGTCCAAACGCGCTGGCTCGATCGCACCGCCTACGAGGAGAACATCGTTCAGGCGTGTGAGCAGCTGTTGGCAAAGTACATGTTCTTCATGCCGAAGCCGTTCCGCAAGACCGATCCCGTGACGCTGGCCCGCCGCGACGCTCCGGCGGGAATTCGGGTGTTTCGTGAGGCGGTGATCAAGTTTTTTCGCGACGGCGTTCAGTTTTGAAACCCCGGCGATGTGTTCGGCGACGATTCGCGGCTGTGGGAGCCCGGCGAAAAAGAGGTTCGCAACCCGTCTATCGCGACCGCCCTGCGGCGGATCGCATGTGCGAGCAGGCCGAGACGGGGCTTCGGATGATTCGTGAGGAATGGCAGAAGGGCGGCAGGTTCTTGCCGAAGCTGTTAAAAAACAATAACCGATGGGATTGCCGGCATTCGAAGACCATTACCATCCAAGGAGTCGTAAATCGGTGTCAAAAAAGAGCGTCAAAAAATCAACGGAAAAAGCCGTTGCCAAAAAGGCCGTCAAAAAGTTCGACGCGAAAAAAACGCCCCGCCGCGATCCGGTCGTACTCGCCTTCGACGAAAGCGACGACTTTACAATTTCCGTCGTCGGCAAGGATGGCGATGATCGCTCGGATGCTCAACAAGCTTGACAAGCATGTTTTTTAGTTTGAAGACTCTTTCGAAGGAAACGACCCTAATCGAAGCGAATAATTTCCGTCATCCCCGCGCAGGCGGGGATCCAGAGATTACGGTTTCCCTCTGGCCCCCCCGCCTGCGCGGGGGTGACGAAAGTTATAACCTATTTCGGTCCTTGAGCCTTATTGGTACAGGAAATGACCGAAAGAGGGTCGAAATTTTTCTGAAGATCAACGGTACATGGTGTTGCCGTTTTTTTATCGGTTGCCGCCGCCGAAACCGCCGGGGCGGGCGCCCGCGCCCATGCCACCGGCTCCGGTTGCCCCGCCGAAACCGCCGGGCCGGAAGCCCGCGCCGCCCGTTCCAGTTCCGCCGCCGAATCCGCCGGGTGCTCCTCCCATCATACCGCCGCCCGGCATGCCCCCCCCCTGCGTGCCGCCTCGGTTGCCGCCGAACAGACCGCCCAAAAGGCCTCCGATGCCAAATCCCCCGCCGCCGGTTCCGCCCCGAGCCCCGCCCGTTCCGCCGGTCGTTCCGGACGCTCCGAGCGTCGCCCCGGTCGTCAGCGTCGAGGTCGCCCCGCGCGGTTGGGTCGTTGTCCCGCTTGATGTAACGACATTGCTTCCGGCAACCGAGGTCAACGCCTGCCGAAGCGATTGCGGGTTGATATGTTTGACGTCGACGATTTCCGTAATCATATCCTGTTGGGCGGCAACGGCGTCCATTGTTTCGACGAACTGTTTGACATCCTCGAACAAGACCTCCGGCGCCGAAACGATCAACGAATTGCTTGCCGTGTGCACGCCGAGTGTCATTTTCGGTTGCTCATCCCGTTGGGCCGCTCCTCCCTGCCCCCCCTGCATCCGCTGCAGGAAACCTTGAATCATATCGGGCGAAATCCCGCCGGGCATTCCTCCCGGCATCCCGCCCATCATCATTCCTCCCGGCTGTCCTCCGAAGCCACCCGCCGCCGCCCGGGCCTGACCGCCTTGAGCCTGCCCCTGCCGGCCGGTGGTCGCTCCAGCCTGTTGGTCGGCAAACGTCGTTTTAACCAGTTCCAATGCTTCTTCCGCCCGCATATTTTTCAGTTGGATGAGCCGGGGCGTCGCGTCTTTTTTGACCTCTTCCGGTCCCCGGGCGATGTCCAAAAGCGGGAGCAGCTTTTTTTCGATCGTGTAATGGTCGACCGGATTCGCCTGAACGTAAATCACATTCAATCGGGCATCGGCCGTGATCGTAACCGGACCGGTCGATTGAACCGAGCCGAGGCTGCCGACGACGCTAAAGACCATCCCGCCGGAGGTTTCGTCGATATTCGGTTTCAGGCTTGAGGACGAACTCCCCAACAGCGTTTGCAGCGTCGAGGAAACGGTGCTCGCCGAAGCGTATTGCAGGTAGTACGGCTTCATAACCGGCTTGGTCAGGATCGCTTCGTTCGACATGGTTTCGATCAGCGATTCGAGGGCGTCGAGCGCTTCGGTATCTTCCGAGGCCAACATTAATCCGGAGGGACCGATCGAAAGGACGATCGGTGCTCCCTTTTTCGTATCGACTCCCTGCAAGTAGGCCAAATCCTCCGCGCGCAATCGGGGCTGCTCCGACTCGGCGGCGTTGTCGCTTTCGACCTGCTCCTCGGCGAAAACGGCTTGAGTATAAACGACCGGCCGCTCAAGCCCTGTGCTGCGATTCGGCGTTTCCAGGTTTCGCGGGCTGCCTCGGGGATGCTCCGGCCCACGGCCAGGGCCCGGACGGAACAACTGGTCGATTTGCCGGTCGAGCGACGGTTCTGCCGGAACGGTTGACCGTTCCTCCGGATTCGGGACGGCGGTCGGATTCGGAGCGGCATTGCCTCCGGCTCCCGGCTCCCGCATCGTCGGGACGATCGCCGAAGGGTTCACGACTTTGATCTCGTTGCCGTGCCCTTGCGGCCAAACCTGTTGAATCTGGTCGATAATCAACGCCGCCGCACTCGGGGAGAGATTGATGTTCCGGACGGTTTCCCGCTGCTGCGTCGAAACGGAGGAAGCATCGCCGGTCTCACCCATGCTTTTGAGCAACGCCTTGATTTGCGTAATTTGCGAAGCCGTGCCGCGAACGAAAATCTGCTTGTTGAGCGCGTCGGTTTCGACGACCGGCGGCTTGGCCGTCCCGCCCGTCGTCGTCGTTGTCGTCGAGGTCGACGATCCGAAGAATTTTTCAATCGCACTGGCCGCGGCCGCCGTCGTCAGCTTGCCGAGCCGGATCACTTCGTTGCGGTAGGAGTTCGTCTGCATCTGCTCCAACGTCGCCTTGATCGTCTTGTGATCATCGAGATAGGCGAGGGCGATCAGCGAATTCGTGTTCGGATCGAGCGACAGCCGGATCCCCGGCTTGCCGGCCAAGAGCGTTTGACAGACGGTCAAAAACGTTTGCGGGTCGGCCGTATCGATCGAGTAGACATCGAATTGCAGTTCGCCGTAATTCTTGACGGCGGTCGAATACGATTCGTCGATTTTTTGAATGATTTCGATCGCCTTCTCGATCTGGTCGGTCCGACCGCCGAGCCAGATTTTTTTGTCGGAAAGATCGGCGACTGCCCGAAGCGAGGGGTCTTCTTGCGAAATTCCCATCAGGTTCCGCATGATCGCGAGAGCCTCGATGCCGGTAATGTTTTTCAGCTCGACGAAACGCAACGCGCCGGATTCGGCCGGGTTGTCGAGCCGGTCGATCACCTTTTTGATCGCCCGAAGGTTGCCCACCGTTTCGGTGATCAGGATCGTTTGCGATTTCGGCATGATCGAAATCGACCCTTGGGGACCGAGCATCCGTTCGATTTCGGTTTGAACCACGTCCGGGGTCGTCCGCTTCAACTCGAACTGGGCCTTGACCACTTCGTAGGTTCCGTGTTTCTCAAGGTCTTCGGGAAAAACCGTTTCGACCAAATCGAACGGAATCCCGTTGCTTCCCCCCGGACCGAGGTCGTGTACGATCAACATGTTGTTCTTGCGAATCAGCAAAAATTCTTTTCGGAGCAGAAACCCGTTGATCACGTCGATCGCCTCGTCGATCGTGTAATAATTCTCGTCCCGATAGTTGAATGTCCCCTGCGGGTAAGTGTCGATGCTCAAGGAGAGCCCCGCCTGGTCGGCAATCCATTCAATAATATCTTTCCAAGGTTGGAACTGAATGTTGAATCGAATCTTTTTCGGTTCCCTCGGGCTACTCCCTGAATCGGCCGACCGGTCTCCCCGACGATAAGAGCGGCCCGAGCCTTGATCGCGTCGCTGCTCGGGATGTTCGGAACGTTGCGACTGTTCCGGCGCGACGACCGTCTCTTCGTGTGCGGACGCGTTCTCGGCGGCGGCCGGCGGCTCGTTCGGAGCGGCCGTAGCCGACAACGGGTCCGACTCGGCGGCAACCGACGACGGCTCCGCCGATTCGGCCGGGGCGGTCGGCTCTTCGGCGTGTGCCGCTACAATCGTAAAAAGCATCATCACCGACACGCTCATTGCAAAACCGAAGATGCCGCTGCCGTTTGGTCGCAAAATCCGAGAAAAACCAGAAATCATGGGAACAGCCAGGAAAGGTATGTACGTTGACAATCTTAGTGCTAATTCTGTCGGGACGAATTTTGAAAGTGGTCGATCATCTTCTTTAAACGGCCGAGGAGACCAATTATACCTCGAAAATCGAAAAAAATCAGGATGTTTCTTCTTTCGCGGAATTTCGCTTTCTCCCGACCGCACTCTTTTCGCGCCGAAGCCGCCGATTGCAAAGGCAAATTTTTCGCGCGGAGACGCGGAGAGCGCGGAGTTTTTCAATAAAAACTTCTCGTCATAATTTGAGAGTGTCGCATAAAAGTTGCTTTTTGTTCCTCGCTTTTCCGTCCTGAAGGGACGGTATGTCTCTAACCCCCGGCGTGAGCCGGGGGAAGGGAGAACACAAAAGGCTCCCAAGCCCCAACGGGGCGTAACAAAGCCGGCGAGTAACGCCCCGTTGGGGCTAAGGGGTGGGGACTCCTTGCCCCCAGTTAAAACCGGGGGTTATTGACATTGCGCCCCTCCGGGGCAATGAAAAACATCAACTTTCATTCTACAGTCTCCTTAATTCTTGGCTATTTCATCTCTTTTCAGATTTACATAACACTTCTCTGCGGCCTTCGCGTCTCCGCGCGCTTTAAAAAAGACTTGGCAATTTCCGTATCGCGTCGAAGCCGCCGATTGTCGGTTTTTGGAATTCTGATATACTGCGAGCATTATCATTTGGGGTTTCTTTCCCCACATTGAGCCGGTACTCCGCGTTTATTAACATCTGATTTCCCTTTCCCTCATCATGAATATTTTCGACGAACTGAGCTGGCGTGGGCTGATTCACCAAACGACGGACGAAAAACTGTCCGCCTTTCTCGGGGAAAAGTCCCGGACGCTGTATGCCGGGTTCGATCCGACCGCCGAAAGCCTGCATGTCGGGCACTTCGTCCCGCTCATGAACCTTCGGCGTTTCCAACGGGCGGGGCACGTCCCGATCGCCTTGGTCGGCGGGGCGACCGGGATGATCGGCGATCCGAGCGGCAAGAGCGAGGAGCGGAACCTGCTTTCCCCGGAGATGGTCGTGCACAACATCGAATCGATTCAAAAGCAAATGAACCGCTTTCTCGATTTCGGTGAGGGTAAGTTCGCGGCCCGAATTATGAACAATCACGATTGGGTCGGAAATTTTTCCTTTCTCGAATTCCTGCGCGATATCGGCAAGCACTTTCCGGTCAACGTGATGCTCGCCAAAGATTCCGTCAAACAACGTTTGGAAAAGAC
Source organism: Thermoguttaceae bacterium (assembly GCA_031549145.1). Taxonomy (GTDB): domain Bacteria; phylum Planctomycetota; class Planctomycetia; order Pirellulales; family Thermoguttaceae; genus JAVBSX01. The sequence continues at coordinate 11,508 of JAVBQI010000160.1, forward strand.
CGACTCCGGCCTGAGTTACACCGAATTCAGTTACATGCTTTTACAAGCGTACGATTTCGTGCATCTGCATCGGACCCGGGGCTGCGAGCTGCAGATCGGCGGGAGCGATCAATGGGGTAATATCACCGCCGGGATTGATTTGGCCCGTCGGCTCGATTCCGTGCAACTTTATGGGATGACCTGCCCGCTGCTGACCAAGAGCGACGGCAAAAAAATGGGCAAGACGGAATCCGGGACGATTTGGCTCGATGCGAAAAAGACCAGTCCTTACGATTTCTACCAATATTGGGTTAACCTCGAAGACGCCGATGTCGAAAAGGTGCTCTGTTTCTTTACGGAAATCCCGAAAGACGAAATAGGCTCCCTGCTCGCCGAGCACGACAAAGATCGCGGTCAACGTCTCGCTCAAAAGCGATTGGCGGAAGAATTGACCCGATTGGTGCATGGGGACGACGCCCTTGCGGTCGCCGTTCGGGCTTCGGAGATTTTTTTCGGCGGAGAGATTTCGCGATTCAACGACGAACAGCTGCACACGATTTTTTCGGACGTCCCGAGCTGCGTTTTTCCGCGAGAGCAGCTCGAAGCCGGCCTGCCGCTGATCGAGGCCCTTTGCGGGACGAAGCTGGTTCCTTCCAAGGGGGAGGCCCGGCGAACGATCCAACAGGGTGGGGCTTATGTCAACAACAAGCCGGTTGCCGAACTCGAAGCGGTGTTGACCCCGGCCGATCTCGTGAGCGAAACGACGTTGGTGCTGCGTTGCGGCAAAAAGCGGTATGCATTGCTCCGCTTCGAATGAGAAGCCGTGTTGAACCGGCAATGTACGCAAAACACCGGCGTCTGTGCCGCTCGGCTAAACGAATCGGAATATCGAAGCGTAAACCGGATCATTTTTAATTCATAATTCTTAATTTTCAAAACCATGCAATACAGAGAATTCGGTAAAGACAAACGTCAGGTTTCCGCCCTCGGTTTCGGTTGCATGCGGCTGCCGACGACCAACGGTTTGCCGAACGGGCCGATCGACGAAGCGGAAGCGACCCGGATGGTCCGGCGCGGGATCGACGCCGGCATCAATTACCTCGATTCCGCGAAGGTCTATCACGAAGGGAAGGCGGACGCATTTCTCGGCAAGGCCCTCGCCGGAGGATACCGCGAAAAGGTGATGATCGCGACCAAGCTCCCGCTTTGGGATGTGACGGACGTCGCGCAGTGCGAGAAGATGCTCGAAGAGCAGTTGCGGGACCTCAAAACCGATTCGATCGACGTTTACCTTTTTCATTCCCTGCAACAGCCGCTTTGGCAAAAGATCAAGGATTACAACCTGCTCGATTGGGCCGAAAAAAAGCGGCAAGAGGGAAAAATCCAACGACTCGGTTTTTCCTTTCATGATAATATCGACCTGTTCCGCGAGATCGTCGAGACGCATGATTGGGATATGTGTATGATCCAATACAACTACATCACCAACGCGGTGCAGGCCGGAACCGAAGGGCTGAAATATGCGAAGGGGAAAGGCCTTTCGGTCGTGGTCATGGAACCGCTCTTCGGCGGCGTTTTGGCCGAGCCGATCGGAAAAATGAAGGAGCTGTTCGAAGACAGCCCGTTCGACCCGGCCGATCTCGCCCTCCGCTGGGTCTGGGACCAGCCGGAAGTCTCTCATCTGCTGAGCGGCATGTCGAGCATGTCGCAGTTGGAGCACAACCTCGAAATCGCGAACCGGAGCGGCATCGGCGGCCTGACGCAAGAAGAGCGGGATTTTATCGAAACGTTGCGGGCGGAATACGAAAAGGCGGCCCCGATCAAATGCACGAAATGCCGCTATTGTCTCCCTTGCCCGAGCGGGGTCGATATTCCCGAGAATTTCGACATTTACAACAATCTGCACGCGTTGCCAAAATCGGAAGCGTTCGACAAGCTGATTTACCAGTTCATGCCGGAAGAAAAACGGGCTTCGAGTTGCACGGACTGCGGGACGTGCGAAGGCCGCTGCCCGCAGCAGCTTCCGATCCGCGAGCTGCTCAAAAAGGTACACGCGCTGCTCTCTTGAAACGAGCCGCAGATAATGAACGACAATAACGAGCCGGGGGCTGTGCCCCCGACTGGTTGTCTTACGAGATAAATAACAACTCAAGAGGCGATCAGTCGGGACCACAGGTCCCGGCTCGTTTTTTTCTCGGCGCGTTCATCAGCCAATCTTTTTTGCGGCGTGATTGATTTTCGCTTTTCCGCCCGGTAGGATGAAATCTTTGCCGGATTTTCCGTTACTACTATAATCCCTTTTAATATCGAGGAGAGAGAAGAATGTCGAATCAACCGAACATGCAACGGCGCCGCTTTCTGAAGAGCGCCGCGTTGGCGGGAGCCGCTCTCACGCTTCCGCAATACATCCCGGGCAAGCTGCTCGGCAAAGACGGCGAAGTCGCCCCAAGCAACCGGATCACGCTCGGCGGGATCGGGATCGGCGGCCGTGGGGGACACGATCTGAGCGTCTTTATGCGGGAAAAGGTCGTTCAATTCGTCGCGATCGCCGATTGTCGCGAAACCCGACGCCGCGACATCAAGAAAATGGCGGACGATTTCTACAAGAACAACGACTGCGCGATGTATCGCGACATGTTCGAACTCCTCGATCGCAAGGATATCGACGCCGTGTTGATCGCGACGGGCGACCGTTGGCATACGATGGCCTCGATCTGCGCGGCGAAGGCGGGAAAAGACATTTACTGCGAAAAGCCGCTCTCCCTCACGATTCAGGAAAGCCGGGCCGTCGCCGATGCCGTCAACCGATACGGCCGGATTTTCCAGGCCGGAACGCAGCGCCGCAACATCGGCAACTTCCAGCTGGCCGCGAAAATGGCGCACGAAGGGAAACTCGGCAAACTGACCGAAGTGCACGCCAACACGCTCGCGCCCGGAACGACCCAGGATTGGCTCCCGGCCGAACCGCTTCCGGCGGCCGAAGAGGTCGATTGGGATCGTTGGCTCGGCCCCTGCCCCTGGCGGCCTTACAACTCGACGTACATCCGCGGTGGCTGGCGGGGCTTTTTCGATTTTCATGGCGGCGGCATTCTCGAATGGGGTTCGCACACCGTCGATCTTTGCCAATGGGGTAACCAGTCGGACGACACGGTCCCGGTCGAATACTGGCCGGTGCTTGATGAGAACGGCAACAAGAGCGACCGCGTCGACGCCCTTTACGCCAACGGCGTCAAGCTCGTGATGCGTGAACACGGCTGGCTGGGCCTCGGCACCTGCTCGTGCCGTTACGTCGGGGAAGAAGGCTGGGTCGAAACCGGCGACACCGGCCGGATGGCCGTTTCGTCCGACGCCCTGCGGTCCGAACTGAAGTTCTTCGGGACCCCCGGCACCGATCCGGACAACCACATCCGCGAATTTTTGGAATGCTGCAAGACCCGCCGCAACCCGGCCTCGAACGCGAACGTCGCCGCCTGGGCGCACATCGCTTCGCACTGTGCCTACATTGCCTGGCAATTGGGCAAGAAGGTTACGTTCGACCCGAAGACCGAATCGTTCGTCAACGACGACGTCGCGAACCGGATGCGAACCCGTGCGATGCGCGAACCGTGGAGAATCTAAACGATTCGAGGCTGTAGGCTATAGACTGTAGACTGTAGGCAGGAGACAAAAAGCGATATTTTCTGAAATCATACAAAATCAAAAATCCTTTTTTGACGATTTTGTCCCGCTTTTACAAAAATTCCTACAGCCTATAGCCTACAGTCTATAGCCTTTAAAAACAAAACACTTTTTCCATACATAAACGACAAATAAAATCATGAAAACAAAATTACTGACGCTCCTGTTTTTTGTAGCGGCCGTTTGTCTCGTCTCGACGGCGGCGGCCCAAAGCTGGCTCCGGACGGAAACGGAAGAACTCAAGGGGGAATACGGGGAAATCGCGAAGACGCTTCAGACGACGAACGATGAGAACGTCCTGATCGAGATTCTCCAACAGCCGGGGACGGAGAACGAGATTCTCTTCCTCAAGATGCTCGCCTGCAAGCGGCTCGCGACCCACGGCACGAAAGCGGCGGTCCCGGTCCTCGCGGCGGCGCTGTCCGATGAGAAAATGTCGCACTATGCCCGTTACGCCCTGGAACCGATCCCGGGAACGGAAGTCGATAAGGCTCTTTGGGACGCGACGAAAACACTCAAAGGCAAACTGCTGATCGGCGTGATCAACAGTATCGGCATCCGGCGGCATCCGGGCGCGAACGATTATCTGATCGCGTTGATCGCGAGCGAAGACGCGGCGGGGCGGAACGACATCGAGGTCGCCCGGGCGGTCGCTGCCGCCTACGGGATGATCGCGTCCGGGGACGCGGTCCGATTTTACGCCGGCGGAATGTTGGACATGAACCTGGACGTGACCCCCGCCGATTTCCAACGGGCGGTTGCCGATGCGGCGTTCAACTGCGCGGAGATCATCCGGGCGAAAGGGGACACCGCCGATGCGGCCAGGATTTATCACAATATCCCCGCGATTCCGATGATTAGCGATTTCCAAAAGGAATCGGCCGTGTATCACGAAATCCTGACACTGGGAGAAAAGGGGATCGACCTTTTGGTCAAGCAGATTCAGGGAACCGATTCGAAGATGTTCGGCGTCGCGATGAAGGCGGCCCGGGAACTCCCGGCGGGCGAAAAGGTGACCCAGGCGTTGGTCGGCGAACTGACCGGGCTTTCGGATAAAGATCGCAAGGCCCAGTTGATCCTCGCGATCGGCGATCGGACCGATGCCGAATCGAAAAAGGTGTCCTTGCCGAAAATCGCGGAACTCGCGAAATCGGGCGACGCGGAGATTCGGCTCGCCGCGATCAAGTCGCTCAAGAATATCGGCGATTCCTCGGTTCTCGGAATGCTGATCGATGCGACGACCGATTCAAACGAAGAGGTTGCGGCGGCGGCGAAAGCGACCTTGGCCGAAATTCCGGGCAAGGAAGTCGACGATGCGATCGTCGCGATGCTCGCGAAAGACGACGCTCCCTCGAAGATCGCCGCGATCAAGCTGGTCGAAGAACGCCGGATCGTCCGGGCGTTTCCGGAACTGAAGAAGGCGGCCGAATCGGCCAACCAGGACGTGCGACGGGCGGCCCTCTCGGCGATCTCCGAAGTCGTGACCCTGGCCGATCTCGCGATTTTGGTCGACATTCTCGCCGAGGCGAAAACTCCGGAAGAGATCGACGCCAACCAATGGGCGCTCAAGGCGGCCTGCTCGCGTATGCCGAAGGAAGAAGTCGCGGCCAAGGTCGTCGAGTTCATCAACAAGGCGGACGAGAAGGCGAAAATGAACCTGCTCGAAATCCTGATGCAAATCGGCGGAGAGACGGCCGTCAGGACGGTTTCCGATTACGCCTGGGGAACTTCCGATGCGCTCAAGGACAAGGCGACCGAACTTCTCGGAAAATGGCGTGATCCGGACGACGCGAACCGGGTTGCCGCCGTCTGCCTGAAGCTGGCGAAAGAAGCCCCGGACAAATACAAACTCCGCGGCCTTCGCGGTTACGTCCGGTATCCGCGGCAGTTTGCCATGGATGAGCCGCAGCGGATCGAGATGGTCAACCAGTACTTGAAGATCGCGGCCCGGCCGGAAGATAAGGCGCTTGTCTTCCAGGCGTTTACGAAATACCCCTCGGCCAAGATGTTGGAAGAAGTGATGAAGCTGGTCGATGACCCCCAGGTCGGTGAGGACGCCTGCCAGGCCGCCGTTACGGTCGCCAACCGGATTCAAGGCGCGTCGCAGGCAACGGCCGATGCCATGAAAAAGGTGATGAGCGTCTCGAAGAACGCCGATATTCTCGCGAGGGCGAAAGCGGTTCTCGATAAGCAGTAATGCGTTCGCAATAATGAACGCTCGACGAGCCGGGGGCTGTGCCCCCGACAACCGCCAAGAAACACAGCTTTTGGCCGTCGTCGGGACCACAGGTCCCGGCTCGTTTTTTTTGTTTTCTGCTATCGATTTTTTAACACGAAGACGACATCTACCGAATCGTCGTCGAGTTCGGTCTCTTCAAACGAAAAATCGAACGTCGCCGCAAGCTCCAGCGATTCGATCTTTTGAAGCAGCGCGCGGAATTGCGGCAGCGTGTACGTCCGGAACGGGAAACGGTCGAACAGGGCGACCGTCCGGCTCGGCGTCGCGGCGTTGATCCGGAATTCGATCGTTTCAATCCGACGCCGCCGGTCCCAGGCGACACTCTTCAGTTCCGTGCTCAGCCCGAGCGAGCCGCGACGGCAGACCCAACGCTCGGAATCGCATTCGGCGACCCCTCGCGGCTTGAGATGAAACCCCAAAAGGTAGACGCCCCCGGGGCGCAAGGCTTCGGCGATCAGGCGGAGATGCTTTTCGGCCTGTTGTTCGGTCGTCAAATGACAGAAACTGCTCACGAGGTTGAACGCCGCGTCGATCGGCTCCTCAAGCCCGAGATCGACGGCAATGTCTCCCAGTATCGCGGCCGGTACCAAGCCGTGCCGCCGCATTCGCCGGTTGCAAAACGCGACCGCTTTCGAGTTAAGGTCGAGCCCGGACACCGCGAAACCGTCTTTCGCCAACCGCCAAAGCAACCGGCCGGTCCCGCAAGCCGGCTCGAAGACCCACCGCACCCTGCCCTTCGCGAAATTTTCAAAGGCGTGATGCAAAAACCGATATTCCGCTTTCCAGGACGAATTGAACAACACGTCGTAATAGGACGGATAATCGTAAACGTTCCCTTCGATCAAAACAATTTGAGATTGTAATGCGAACATTGGGAATCGGAAATGTAAGGGGACCCAGCAGGCCGATTATCTCATGCGAAAGCGGGAATATTTTGACCTTGTCCGATTTTGGAAAAAAAAGTAAGATACGCGATTCTGAAAAACGAGCCGCATTTCGCGGCGTTTTTTCGTATCTTACCCAATTTACACAATCAGCCGGCGATGATTTACGAAGAGCGATTTATATTTTCCCCGGTCAGGTTCCCCGAAGGGCAATGGGATCCGCTGCAAATCCCTTTTGCCTTTGAAGACGTCGACTTTTACACCGACGATGGGGTTCGGTTGCACGGCTGGTTGATTCCGCACGAAAATCCCGAAGCCCACGTTCTTTACTGTCACGGCAATGCGGGTAACCTGACCCATCGCATTTCGGCGGTCGAAAAATTCCGTCAAGAGCTCAAGGCAACCGTTTTCATTTTCGATTATCGCGGTTTCGGACGGAGCGAGGGAACACCGACCCAACGCGGTCTGTATCACGACGCTTATGCGGCGAGAGACAAATTTTTCGAACTGTGCAAGCTCAAACCGGAAGAACTGCTCCTTTTCGGCCGTTCGATCGGGGCGGCTCTCGCCTTGGATCTGGGGATCGACCGGACGCCGAAAGGGTTGGTTTTGGAAAGCGCTTTTACCAGCCTTTCGCAATTGCCTTCGTTCCGCATCCCGCTGATTCCGTTGCATTGGCTGATCCGTTCGCGCTTCGAAACGGTCGAAAAAATCAAGCAGTACCACGGCCCGTTGATCATCAACCATTGCGATCGTTCGGGCATGGTCCCGATCGAGCACGCCCAGCGGCTTTACCTCGCGGCAACCCGGGCCAAGCCGAAGTATCTCTGCACCGACCCTTCGCGGTTTTTCTCACTCCTCAACGAAGAAGTGCTGTTCCGGGTGTAAAGGCTTCAGACTTCACTGTCCTACCAGTCGCTGAGACTTGGCCTTTTTGGCAATAAAAAAGAGCCGTAAGTGTAGTCGGTACTCCGGCGTAACTTACGGACCTTGTACACGGTCCGGCCCCTGAAAATTCAGGCCCCGTACAAGGTCCGCAAGTTACGCTTCGCTACACTTGCGGCTCTTTTGCGCTCTGGTTCCGTACTTGCAACGTATTCCTGAAGCCTGACGCCCTACTCCCGGATCATGTCGAACACCGTCCCGCCGGGCGGGGTCATCGGCAAAACGTGCTCCTGGTACGGCACGAGCACATCGAGTAGGAACGGTTTCTCGCTCTTGAGCATCTTTTGAATCGCCCCGGGCAGCTCCTCCTTCTTGGAGACGTGCAGCGCTTCCCAGCCGTACCCTTTCGCGATCGTCACGAAATCGGGATACCGCGTTTCGGGGCCGATCCCGACCCCTTTGCCAAAGGCTTCCGGATGGTCGATCGGTCCCAAATAGGTGTGCGCCCGGTTCGAAGCGTGAAACCGATCCTCCCATTGAACCACCATTCCGAGGTGTTGGTTGTTCAACAGCATCACCTTGACCGGAATCTTTTCGCAGAAACAGGTGCCCATTTCCTGAATATTCATTTGAAAGCTCCCGTCTCCGTCGATGTCGATCACGTTTTTCTCCGGGCAGGCGACCTTGGCCCCCATCGCGGCGGGCAGGCCGAACCCCATCGTCCCGAGCCCTCCGCTTGAGAGGAACGTCCGGGGCGTTTTGAAACCGTAAAATTGCGAGGTCCACATTTGGTGCTGGCCCACGCCGGTGCAGATGATCGCGCCCGAATCCTTCGTCGCCTTCCAAAGTTCCCGGATAGCTTCCTGGGCGAGGATGTTCGGCGAATTCTGAAACTTGAGCGGCATCTCCGCCTTCCATTGGTCGATCCGGCGGGTCCAATCGGAAAGATCGGCTTTCGGGGGAGCAACGATCTTATTCAGCTCCGTGAGAAAAGACTTTGCATCGCTGATGATCGAAATGTTGCTCGAACGGACCTTGTTGACCTCCGAAGGGTCGATATCGACATGCACGACCGTCGCGTTTTTCGCGAACTCGGAAATTTTTCCGGTCACCCGATCGCTAAAACGAGTCCCGATCGCGACCAACAAATCACAATCGTGAACGGCGTGATTCGCGTAGGCGGTTCCATGCATGCCGAGCATACCGAGGCTCAGCCGGTGCTCTCGCGGAAACGCGGACATCGCGGTCAAGGTCGTCGTCGTCGGGACGCCGGTTTTCTCGACCAGCTTGAACAATTCGGCGGCCGCGTTCGCGGTAATCACACCACCGCCGCCGCAAAAGACCGGCCGTTTCGCGTTCAGAATCGCGGCGGCCGTCCTTTCGATATCCGACTTGGAGGCGTGCGGCAGCGTCCCGTCGTACCCGGGCCGCTGCATCGGTTGCTCGAAATCCGGCACGATTTGGGTCGTCTGCACGTCCTTTGGAATGTCGACGAGCACCGGGCCCGGCCGGCCGGAGGTCGCGAGATAAATCGCTTCCCGCATGATCCTCGCCAAATCGTTGACATCGGTCACCAAATAATGATGTTTCGTGATGCCGCGACAGACCTCGACCATCGGCGTTTCCTGAAACGCGTCGCTCCCGATCGACGGAACGGTCACTTGCCCGGTGATGATTAACAGCGGGATGCTGTCCATTTTCGCATCGGCGATCGGCGTCACGAGATTGGTCGCTCCCGGACCGCTCGTCGCCATACACACGCCGAGCTTGCCCGTCGCCCGGGCGTACCCCTGGGCCGCGAAGCCGCCCCCCTGCTCATGCCGGGGAAGAATGCCGCGAATCTTGTCCCGAAACCGGGTCAGCGCCTGGTGCAGCGGCATGCTGAACCCGCCCGGATAGGCGAAAATAACCTCGACCCCGGCGTTGACGAGCGATTGAACGACGACGTCGGCGCCGTTCATGTTTTTCAACATCGGTTCGATCTTCGGGGCAGAGGCGGTTTT
>JAVBQI010000179.1:0-9014 GCA_031549145.1 Thermoguttaceae bacterium
CGATGAAATGGCCTTTTTGACGTACTGGGCGCTCGATTACAGTGCTTTGGACGAAAAGGCCCGGGAAAAATACGACTGGATCGCCAAGGACCATTGGGAAATCGAACGGCCCGAACGCAACGCCCTTTGGAACATCATTCCCTACTCGCTTTGCGGATCGATCGATTTGGATTCGACGGTTTGGTGGCTGCGGGAGTTCAATCTCGACCGTCGGGGTTACAAAATGGTGAACTCGCACAGGAAAGACATCGAGATGCTGCCCCATGATATACACACGAATTTCCGGGAACAGCAGACGAAGCAGCTTCTCACCCAGGGAGAGCAGCGGATGATGCGACATAACGCGAACGGCTTCTGTGTCAACGGCGGCCACGATCTCGGCGAAAAGCTGACCGGCGAAGAGTACCTGCTCCCCTACTGGATGTGTCGTTATTACGGCGTCCTGAAAGCCCCGAAGTAGATGCGGGAATTAAAAATTATGAATTAAGAATTAAGAATGGTCCTTGTCGACTTTCTGAAATTCTTAATTCTTAATTCTCGATTAGTAATTTTTTCATTTCCACTACCATCTTATCCTCGAAATATGCCTTCTCCCCCCCCACCGAATCGAACGGTTGTCCCTCTTCCCCGCGTCGTAGTTTTTGCAAAACGGTACTCGCCGGTGGAATCGCGGCGGCGGCCGTCGCCGTTCCCGCCGCTCCGGGCGTCCGGGCGGTCCTCTCGGCGACAGAGCAAAAAGGGCTCGCCGGAAAGTTTTATCCGCTGACAACCTTGGATTCGCTCGATAAAACCCCGCGCAAATTCCAGGTCGCCGACGATGTCAAGGACGCCTGGATCACGATCCCGCGGCAGAAGCTCGGCAGCGTCTTTCTCTTCAAATCGGAAAACGGTGAGGTCCGGGCTCTGCAAACCGTCTGCCCGCACGCCGGCTGCGCGATCGAAGCCGCGACGAAAAAGAACCCACAAAACGGGCAGGAGCAGCTCATGTTCTATTGCCCGTGTCATGCCGCTCATTTCGACCTCGCCGGGGTCAAATTGGACGGCGTTTCCCCTCGCGATCTGGACACCCTTGAGACCAAAATCGAAGACGGCAAGGTTTTCGTCCGGTTCCAGAATTTCCTGACCGGCATCGCCGAGAAAAAAGCGACGGGGTGAGGTGGGGGGACAGATGACGGAGGAAGGAGGACAGGGTTGTCGATCGGAGATCGACGAAGACGGCAAGCAAAAATGTTTTAAACAACATAAACCCGAACCGTGAAATGAACGACAAACCCGCTAAAACGGTGCCGACCGCACACCAGCAACGCTTGCTCAACATCGGGATGGTGCTCCAGTTTCATCTCGCCGCCGTCGGACATGTCCTGCTCTGGTTGGTGCTGTTCTTTTCCCTTTCTTATGACGTTCCATACGATCCAGATACCTTTGTTACCAGAATCGCAGTTGGCGAGGGCATTCCGATCTCGTTCGGCGTCCTCGTCGCCGTTTATATTTTCTTCCGGATTTTATTGGCCAAAGCGGATTTTTCGAACGCCTTGATCACGATGATCGTATTCAATATCCTGCATTCGATCATCATGAGTCCCTTACTCATCACTCCCTTGCGGCTTTTGGTTCCGACGATCCTTTACGCTTTCGCCCTCAGGCGGCCCCCCGCCCCGCTCACGGAAGCGGGACCGCCGCAACCGGAGCCCGCGGATGTTTCGTGATTTTCGGAACCGCCTGCGGCTGAACCTGCGGGCGATACGCCTCGCGGTATCCGGAGAATGGCTCCGTCCGGACGATCTCGCGAAGAGTTACGATATGCTCGCCCCGACCTACGACGAGCGTTGGCTGCGACACCTTTACCAAACGACCGATCGGCTGCACGAGCGGCTGTCGGCGGCGCTGCCCGAGGGTGCCGCGATTTTCGAACTCGGCTGCGGCAGCGGTTACTCGACGGCATATTTGCGGAATCAGTATTCCGATTCCCCTTTTTTCGCCGTCGACATTTCGCCGAACATGATCGAACTAGCCCGGTCGAAGATCACCGCTTCGGGCCGAACGGTCGAATTCCGCCGCGGCGAGATGCTTGATTTTTTACGCGAGCGTCGAAATAATGAAGCCGGGCTGGTTTTTTCCGGCTGGGCGATCGGCTATTCCCATCCGGCCTCGATCATCGCCGAAGCCGCCCGCGTGCTCCGCCCGGGCGGAACGCTCGCCGTCGTCGTCAACCGCCTCGAAACCCTGCCCGCCGTATTCCGCGTGTTTCGCCGAACGATGCGGCGATTTCCCGGATCGTTAAGCAAAGCGCTTTGGCCCCGTTTCCCGAAAAATCGGACGAGCTTGAGCCGCGAGCTGATTCGCAACCGATTCCGGATCGATTCCCTGGAAGAAGGGGGGACGCCGATCGAACCGCCGCCGGACAAACGGCTCGATTGGCTGCTCGGGACCGGCGTGCTCGCCGGGTTCGACGCCGTCCTGCCGCTTCGGGAGTCGGGCGAGGTTCGCGATTTTTTCGCCGCCGAACTCGACCGGACCGAAACCGGCTGGGAACACTATTACATCATGCTGACCGCCGCGAAAAAACCATGTCGTTAGAGCAAACGCTGAATTTGCTGAAAATTCTGTTCGACCGTCGCGTCACGGAAACGCCGCGTCGGGTCTTTCGGCAACTTCGCACGGAAGGCCGGCTCCGGGGAGGCGTCCGGGAAAAACTCTCGCGGGGCTTTTTTCAACGGCTGATGTTTTTACGGCAGGCGTTGCGTTGGCTCGGCGGAGAGCATATCTCCCGGCACGGCGGGCAATGGGTCTTGAACACCTTTTTGCCGCCGTTTCCCGGCCCGGCGTTCGACCGTTTGTTCACAAACCAGCTTTCCGGCCGGAAATACACGCCGGTTTCGGCCTATTTGGCGGTCACCTCGCGCTGCCCGGCCGACTGTTGGCATTGCAGCATCAAAAATCGTCGCGAAGCGGAACTGCCGGGCGAGGTTTGGCTCCAGACCATCGAGGGCTTGCACGGCATCGGTGCGAGCCTGTTCGGCCTGACCGGCGGCGAGCCGCTGCTGCGAACCGATCTCGCTGAAATGATTCGCGCGATCCGAACCGGCGGCGGCGAGGCGATGCTGTTTACCTCGGGGATCGGTTTCGACGAGCACCGGGCGACCGAACTGAAAGCCGCCGGGCTGTGGGCCGTCTGCGTGAGTTTGGACCGAATCGACGCCGAAGCGCTTGATCGGTTGCGAAAGGTGCCGAACTCTTTGAATACGGCGGAGGATGCCTTAACCGTCGCGAAAAAGGTCGGGCTTTACACCTGCATCAATTGCGTCGCCGACCGCTCGAATGTCGAAACCGGACGATACCGGGAATTGTACGAAAAGGCGAGGCAACTTCGCGTCGACGAGTTCCGGCTGATCGAGCCGATGCCCTGCGGGCGGCTGGCCGATACGGATCGCGGCGGCGATTCGCCGTTTTTGTCGCCGGGACAGATTCAGGAGATTCGCCGCTTTCACCGAAAGACAAACCGCTCGCTCAAGAAAGACGGGCAAGGCCGGTTGCCGCCGAAGGTTTGCGCATTCAACGAGATCGAGAGTCCGGAGCTGTTCGGCTGCGCCGCCGGAACGCGACACCTGTTTATCGATCCGGCCGGCGAGGTCTGTCCCTGCGATTTTACGCCGCTCTCGTTCGGCAACGTCGCGGAAGAGCCGATGAGCGTGATCTGGGATCGCATGTCCTCGGCGATGAAGCACCCGCGACGGCATTGCCTGATCCAGCACCAGACCGCTTTGATTCACGAAGCGATCCGCGAACGAACGCCCGCCCCACTCCCGGTCAGCCTCCAAACCGCAGCCGCGTTTCCCGAAGAGGAACAACCCGATTTCGTCCGTTGGCTCGATTCGTAAACCGAAGTCGAGGACACGAATGACGGAGAGGGAGTTCAATTTTTTGCAAAGCCCGGTAAACTAAATCATTACTGAGTTCCAGATTCAAAATGATCTGACTTACCGTCATCCCCGCGCAGGCGGGGATCCAGAGATGACGGTTTCCCTCTGGACCCCCGCCTGCGCGGGGGTGACGAAGGTTATTCCAAAATCAGGATCAAATTTTGTCCGGGGCTCCGCAAGAAGAGCAGGCAACCGCCTCTCATCTCTCTGCCCTCTGTCCTCTGTCCTCTGCCCTCATGCCCTACTATTACGATCCGGAATTTCGTCGGACCATCGAATCGGTCCTGCTCCCCGACGTGCACCAGCCCGGCCAGTATATCGGCGGGGAACTCGGCTCCGTCGTCAAGAACCCGCAAGAAGTCCGGTTCCGGCTCGCGCTCGCGTTTCCCGACACCTACACGATCGGGATGTCGCATTTCGGATACCAGCTGCTGTATTCGCTCATGAACCGCAAGCCCGATTGGGCCTGCGAACGGGTTTTCACTCCCTTCGAGGATATGGAAACCGTGCTGCGCCGCAATCGGCTGCCGCTCTATTCGCTCGAAACCTGCACGCCGCTCGGAAAGTTCGACCTGATCGGCTTTTCGCTCCAGTACGAAATGTCGTACACCAACGTCCTCACGATGCTCGATCTCGGCGGGATCCCGCTGCACCGGGCCGAGCGGACGGACGAGCATCCGCTGATTATTGCCGGCGGCCCTTGCGTCACGAACCCGGAGCCGATGTCCGATTTTATCGATCTGTTCGTGATCGGCGACGGCGAAGAAGCCCTCGGCCAAGTCTGCGAACTTTGGGTTAACACCACCGGCTCGCGCCGCGAGCGGCTGCTGGAACTCGCCCGGGCGCTGCCGTTCGTTTACGTGCCGGAATTTTACACCGTCGCGATCGACGCCGACGGCCGGGCGGGCCGGCCGAAGCCGACGGAAAGCGGCGTCCCCGAATTCGTTCGCGGGGCCGTGATCGAAAGTCTCGATGATTACCAGCCGTCCGCGACGCCGATCGTGCCGCTGATCGAAAGCGTGCAGGACCGCGTCGCGATCGAAATCATGCGCGGCTGCCCGGGGCGCTGCAAGTTCTGTCAAAGCACGGCGATCAAGCGGCCAATCCGGATTCGCGAAGTCGAATCGATCGTCCGGCTCGCCCGCGAATCGTGCCTCAACACCGGCATGAACGAGGTTTCGCTCCTCTCGCTTTCGACGAGCGATTACCCCCATTTCGAAAAATTGATGGAGCGGCTCCGCGAAGAACTCGGGCCGCTCGAAGTCTCGATTTCGCTCCCCAGCCTCCGGGTCAACCATCTCCTTTCGCGAACGGTGCAGACGCTGACGACCGAGCGGACCGGCGGGCTGACGCTCGCTCCGGAGGCGGCCCGGGACGAAATGCGCAAGCGGATCGGCAAGCCGATCACGAACGCGAACCTGCTCGAAGGTTGCCGCAGCGCGTTCGAGAACGGCTTCCAACGGGTCAAGATGTATTTTATGTGCGGGTTCCCGGAAGAAACCGACGAGGATTTGGACGGTATCACGAACCTCGCCCGCAACATCGCCTACCTCGGCAAAGAGGTGAGCGGCCGGATGCCGTCGGTGCTCGCGAGTGTCTCGAATTTCATCCCGAAGCCGCACACGCCGTTCGAGCGGCAGGGAATGGCCTCGCCGGAATATTTTTCGGAGGCTCATCGCCGGTTGAAGTACTATAATAAACATAAATCGTTCAACCTCAAATACCACGAACTCACGGTCAGCCTTTTGGAAGCGCTGCTAAGCCGTGGGGACCGCCGGATCGGGGCGTTGATCGAAGCGGTTTGGCGCAGCGGCGCTCGACTCGATTCCTGGTCGGACCATTTTCGCCGCGAGCCGTGGGAAGAGGCGATCGAGCGGTTCGGCATCGACACGGAGCGGATCGTGCATACGCCTTACCCCGACGAGGCCGAACTGCCGTGGGGCCAAATCACGTTTTGCGGTTGACGACGAGCGAGTTTTGAATACAACGAACCGCACAATAACGAGCCGGGACCTGTGGTCCCGGGCACGTTCATAGTGGGAAAAGTCTCTATTGAAGACGGAGACCGCCCGGGACCGCAGGTCCCGGCTCGTTATGCGCTCATTGCGCTCGCAGCCGCCGCCGTTGCGGCGTGTAACCGGCGGCGGCGATCGCGGCGCGGATTTCCTGTTCGTTCGTGCGGAACACCGTCCCGGCCGCGGCGACGACGTTCTCCTCGATCATGATGCTCCCGAGATCGTTCGCCCCGAAATGCAGCCCGAGCGAGCCGATTCGCAGCCCTTGCGTCACCCAACTCGACTGGACGCTCGGAAAATTGTCGAGAAACAGCCGCCCGACCGCCAGCGTCTTGAGGTAGTCCCACGCCCCCGCCTTCGGAAGATGCCCGAGCCGGGTGTTGCCCGGCTGAAACGTCCAGGGGATAAACGCCGTCAACCCGCCGGTCTCGTCCTGCAATTCCCGGATACGCCGCAAATGCTCGACCCGCTCGGCCAGGGTTTCGACATGCCCGAACATCATCGTCGCACTCCCGCGACCGCCGAGCCGGTGCCAGGTCCGGCAGACGTCGATCCAACGGTCGGCGCTCGCCTTCTTCGGGCTCAGCTGTTGCCGGACCCGATCGACGAGGATCTCGGCCCCGCCGCCGGGGAGGGAATCGAGCCCCGCCTCGCGGAGACGGAGCAGCACTTCTTCGTCGGACATCGCGAACCGGTCGGCGAAGAACGCGATTTCCGTCGGGCTGAAACCGTGAACAACAATCGACGGGAATCGCTCTTTGATCGACCGCAGCATCTCTTCGTACCAGGAAAACGGCAGGCTCGGATGTAACCCGCCTTGCAAAAGAATTCGGTCGCCGTCGAGTGCGAGGGTTTCCTCGATTTTCCGGAAGAGCGTTTCCCGGTCGATCACGTAGGTGTCCGGATCGGTTTCCGAGCGGCAGAAGGCGCAGAATTCGCAGCCGCTGATACAGCCGTTGGTGTAATTGATGTTGCGTTCGATGTGATAGGTGCGCACGCCGCCCGGGTGTTGGCGTTCGCACATTTGGTCGGCGGCCCGCCCGAGCGCGGCGAGATCGTCCGATTCGAGTAGCCGCAAAGCGTCTTCGACGGAGAGCCGTTGGCCGGCGAGTGTTTTTTCGAGGATCATCTTGTCATTTTTTGCAGGGAGCGAAAAAACGATTTTAGCATGTTCCGCCTGAAAAAAGACGGGCATGCCGAAAAAACCGGAATTCCAACCCTCGTGCGAGGGCGAGATTTTTCCTTGCGTGTTGCGTCCGTCGAAATGACTTCCATTTTTTATCCGGGACTCCCCAGGCTGGGAACGGAAATATTTCGAATTTTTTCTTTCGGGGATTTGCATTTCCGTCCCGTTTCCGGTATAAAGACGCCAAGTCGTTGAAAATAGCGCAAAATTTCCCGCCCGGTCCGGCCCCGGGTGCCATCGCCGGATGCGATCAGGTTTTGCACAACGGTTTCGTTTGATTTCCTTGGGAAAACCTTTCCCGAAAAACCTTCGAGGAGAATGAAAAACATGGCAATGTCGAGAATTGACATTAAAAAAATCGGAGATGTGACCATCGCGGTGTGTCGGGATATGAAATTGAACGACGATCTCGTGATCCAGGAGTGGGGCGATCAGCTGCTCGACCAACTGGAAACCCAAAAATGTCCGAAACTGCTCGTCAATTTCGAACGGGTGCTTTTCATGTCCAGTTCCGCTCTTCGGGCCTTGATCACGCTCAACAAAAAAGCGAAGGAAACCGGCGCCGCCCTGATTTTGTGCTGTATCGACGACAATATCATGGAAGCCTTCCGCATCACCCGATTGGACACCGTATTCCAAATCAAAAAGACCGAGGAAGAGGCGATTCGGAGCTTGACGATCAACTCCTGAGTTTGGCGGGATCCGCTCTTTGGAAGATCCCTTGATCCCCCATTCCCTCTACGTCTATTGTGCTGGTGATAAAAAATGAACGGAGCGGTATTTTGTACGAAGCAAAGCGAAGTTCAAAATATTGCGCACCATGTCAATTTGTGGGAATGACAACGGGTCAAATTTTATCACCTTGTCAATAAATTTCGGAGATGTCCGTGGTGTCCGCAACATCCTGGTCGCGTCAATGCTCCTTTCCCAGCGATATGACGATCGCCCATGCGCTGATCCAGGAAGTCTTGGAGCATATGCGGGGCGGTCCTTGGTCGGATCACGATCTGTTCGGGGTCGAACTCGCCTTGGAAGAGGCCTTGGCCAATGCCGTGCATCATGGGAACGAGGACGATGAAGCGAAAAACGTCCACTTTTCCTGTACGTTGAGCGATAATTTGATCCGGGTGCAGGTCGAAGACGAAGGTCCGGGGTTCGACCCTCATGCCCTGCGGGATCCCCGGGCGCCGGAAAATATCGAAAATATCTCCGGTCGCGGAGTGCTGCTGATTTACGGTTTCATGACCCGGGTTGAATTCAACCCCAAGGGAAACCTCATCAAAATGGAAAAAGACCTGGAACGGAAATAGGGGAAAAAACCGCCCCGGATTTGTGCGTCGCACGCCCTTTTAGCCCGTACCCGGCGCCCATCCCTCGTACTCGGGGCAATTTACGCCGTCGAGTTCTTCTTTCTTTTCATCGCGTTTTCGACCAGTTCGGAGAAACGGTCGACGATGTTCGGCGGCAGAGCGTGCTCCATTTCGCAGGCCAATTCCTCCGCTTCTTCGGGCGCGACTTCGAGCAAATCGTGCAAAAGACGGTAAAAAATCTCGTGCCGTCGGACCACCCCGCGAGCCTCGAGGAGCCCTTTTTTCGTCAGCGTCACTTCCTGGTAAGGGGCGTATTGAATAAACCCCTGGGCCGCGAGATGCTGCAGCGCCGTCGTTACGGTCGATTTGTGGACCCCCAGTTGCTCGGAAATCATCCTCGAACGGGCCGAACCGTGAGCGTTGACCAGATGGTAAATCACTTCGAGGTAATCTTCCATGGTCGAGGTTAACGGATTTTTACTCTCGGTCTGCATTGGTGATGTACTTTTTGTAACCTTGCAAAATTCCGGGCCAATAAAATCAGAGCCGCGCCCGTAAGGAAGCGGAGCCCTGTAAAACCGCT
>JAVBQI010000218.1:0-21451 GCA_031549145.1 Thermoguttaceae bacterium
GAGTGTTGATTGTGCTGACAATAAACGACACGTTCTATCGTTAAAAAACGAGACACATTCCTTAAAGCATGACCTCAATCGGAGGCAAGGTCGTTTTGATGCGGGGAATGAAACGGACCGGGAACGAACGAAAGCCGATCCGCAAACACTTCGACAACCTACCCCGCCGTCCAAGTATCACAATATTTCCAAGTGTGCGAAAGCGTTTCAGGAATGACTTCTTCGAAGATCGACTTTCGTACACGTTATACCTACATCAAAGGAGTTGCCTTTTGAACGGTTTTCTTGCGTTGACAAGTTGTGACTGAAACGCAATTCATCTTTTTTTCCTCTCGGGAAACTTCCTTGAGGAAAGAAGAGACGGAGAAGATCAAACTGGGACTCCCGTCGATGTAATTGTATACGAAAAAAATTATAAATTCCGGGAAAAGAAAAAGAAATACCCCGCCGATATTTTTCAGAATAAAAAATCAATGGATTTTGGGTATTGTCGTACAGAATTTTTTTTGAAAAATCGACAAAAAATGAAAAGGACAGTTAATTTGTGCGACAAATATAACTGTCCAGGTCCGTTTCATATCACGCTTCGGGGCTAAAACGCAAGCGGCAATGCCGGTCGAAACCAAAAATGCCGCCTGCGAATGCCGAGTTCGATCAACCGTTTTTCGCCAGTTTGCGGAACGCTTCCAAACCGCGGGCGATCGTCTCGTCCGTCGCGGCGTAGGAAATGCGGAAATGCGTATCCTTGCGACTGAAAACGTTGCCCGGAATGATGAGCATTGAATAATCCTTAATCGCTTTTTCGACGAATTCGCTCGCCGTCCCCCACGGAGCTTTCGGGAACATGTAAAACGCCCCTTCCGGTTTGACGATTTCGTAATCGTCTTTCAAACCGTCGTATAACATGTCCCGCTTGTGCTTGTAGTCTTCGATCTGCTCGTTCATATCGACGTCGAGGGCGGCGAGCGCGGCCAACTGCCCGACGTGCGGGGAGCAAACGAACGTGTACTGTTGAAATTTGAGCATCTGCTCGATCAGCACTTTCGGGCCGTGCGCGAACCCGACCCGCCAACCGGGCATCCCGTAGGTTTTGCTGAACCCGTCGAGAACCAACGTTTCCGGATTGTATTCGGCCGGCGAAACGAATTCCTTATAGCAAAATTGACTGTAAATCTCATCACTAATCAAGAGGACTCCCTTGTCCCGGGCCAGTTCGGCGACGGCCTTGACCTCGTCCCGGGTTGCGACCTTACCGTGTGGATTGGCCGGGGAGTTGAAAATGATCGCTCTCGTTTTCGGCGTGATCGCATCAGCGATTTTCTGAATGTCGAAATTGAAATCCGGGTACGTATCGATCAGAACCGGCGTCGCTCCGACCATTTTGATGACCGCGTCGTACATCACGAAAAACGGATCGAAGAAAATAACCTCATCGCCCGGCTCGGCAACGACCAGCAGCGTCAAGCAGAGCGAGCCGCTCGTTCCGCTGGTAATAAAAACCTCACGATCGGCGTGATTATATTTCTTTTGGACTTGCTCCTTCAGTTTCGCGCGAAGAGGTTCAACGCCCTGGGTGGGGGTGTAACCGCTTTTCCCGGCTTGAATCGCCGCGCAGGCGGCGTCTTTCGCGGCCTGGGGCATATCGAAATTGGGTTGTCCGATCGAGAGGTTGATCGGATTCGTCAATTTCGCTCCGAGATCGAACACTTTGCGAATTCCGGACGCTTCGAAAGCGCCGGACCTTTGGGCGAGCCAACGATGAGACATGGTCGAGGTTCCTGCTTTTGAATGAAAAGAGTGTAAATCAACGTCGATTTGTCAAAACATTGTACGTTAAAACGACGTTTTTGCAAGCGTATGCCAACCCTCATCACGAGGATTGCAAAGTTGGAAATTCAGAAAAATTTCGATTCGGACAGCAGCCGGAAGCGTCAGCGCCCGGTTTTCCAATGCGGAAATGCGGGACCAACCCGGCGCTGACGCTTCGGGCTGCTGCTTGCCGCGCTCGACTTTGCAATCGTCTTGGGTTTGCCCAAGGTGTTCGATTATCAGCGGACAGCCTTACCCCAAATTCCGTTCCAGCTCCTCAGCGGTCGCGTCGTTTTCCCGCAAGGCCGGGGCGATTGCCGCCGGGGCGAAAACGCGAACCCGCTTGACGTAATCGTCAAACTGCTCCCGGGCCAGGGTCCGGACGACCGGCGAAACCGATTCGAGCGGGCGATACCGTTTTTCCTTCGGAAAAAAAACGTCGATCCGGAGCTCGACCTCCCTTTGGATCGGCGGGGCGTCGATCAACAAAACCGGCGATTCGATTTCGGAATCGGAAATCGAACGCCGCGAACAAACGGAGCCGGAAATCCGTTCGGCGAGATCGCAGAGCCAATCGTAGGGCCGGCCTGCCAATTTCCGATAAATGTCCGGCCGTTCCGTGATGCTGAATTGAGCGACCCGTTTGTAAAGACACCGCTTTTCGCCGAAAAGCCCTTCGACCAACGCCTCGGCCGGGCTTTGTCGGGCGGCCCGACGGAGCAAATCGACCATCCCCTGCTCCGTGCTCGTAAAACATTGGTCCAAATCAAGCCGCTCGAACACCAGCCGGAAGGCTCGTTGCAGCATCGCCGTCGCCGAGCGTACCCCGTGATGCCAATACACTTCGTTGAACATCACATATCGGGCGAACACCATCAACTCGGCCGCCGTCTTTCCCTTCTCGGAAATCGCGAGCCCATCCCCCGCCTCGTTCAGGCAAAGGCTCGAAATCAACCTGTTTTGATCGAAATGCCTGCCGTAAGGGACCCCGGCGTGCAGGCTGTCGCGGAAAAGGTAGTCCATTTTATCGATATCGATCGGCCCGGAAAGAATGCTGGAAAGCAGCCGCGAAACGGGATCGGCGGCGATTTCCGGCGTTTTATTCAAAAGGGCGACGATTTTCTCCGGCGGGATTTTCCAATCGTCCCGCAAAATTTCCGCAAGCTCTCCCTGCGTGAGAAAACGGCTCGCCGCCGCTTCGTGATCGGGAACTCCTTTGATCCGAATATCTTCGAGAGGATGACAGAACGGCCAATGTCCGATGTCGTGCAACAAGGCGGCGACGATCAGCAGCTCCGCGTCCTCGGGCGAAACCATTTCGGTGAACCGCGAATCATAGGCGAGCCGCTTCAAAAGCATGAGCGCGAGCCGGTACACGCCAAGGGAATGTTCGAACCGGGTGTGGTGGGCGGCCGGGTAAACGAGGGAAACCAGCCCGACTTGGGAGATGCGGGCAAGCCGTCGGAACGGAGCCGTGTCGATGATTTTGCGGACCCGGCCGGTGAGCGGAATGTCGAGTTCCGGAGGGATGCGAACCAGGGCGTCGCGGGAATCGAGACCGGCGATTTCGGGGATATCGAGAATGCTAAGACGATGAGACATGCTAATCGGGGACGAGGACGAAAACACTTCAAGAAATCAAACAAAAAACGACCAAGTCTGCTGAAAACATAAGCCAAACCTTCGAAAAACACAAGACTTCGGGTAAAGGATGTCATTTTCGAAATTGTAATATCCCGGAATTCTGTTAAAATGAACAGGGTCTTCATTGATGCTGTCCCTTTTCCGGATCACCGGAGTTTCCCCCATGTTACGAACCGTTGCCGATTTTTTTCTCCGTTTCTTTACTTCGAAAAACGAAGCGGTCTTTACCCCCTGCTCGCCGAAGTGTTCGCCGATCACGCGGGAGGAATTCGCGAAGCTGCTCATCGATCGGGCCGGGGAAATCAAGCCGGGCATCGAAATCGTCTTCGACTCGCAGGAATTTTCCCTGAAAATTTTGTCGCAAGAGCAGCAGCTCATGTACTTGCACAACGCCTATTTGGAATACTCGCAAGTCGCCGAAGAAGACCGGTCGGCGATCCTCAAAAAATGGTTGCGGCATTTTCTTTTCCTGAAAACGATGCCGGAAGATTGGGAAGATGTCGTTCCCGATCTCCTCCCGGCCTTGCGAAACCGGAGCTATTTCGAGTTGGCCGAACTGCGGTTCCGGGAACAAGGCCGGGACTTCGCCCGATTTTCCTACCAAGATGTCGGCGATCATTACGCTCTCGCCGTTTCCTACGACATGCACGATTCGATCGTGATGATCTCCGACCGGCATTTGGAAGATTGGGGGATCACGTTTTTCGAGGCCATGGAAATCGCGATGCACAATCTCCTCGAAAAAGAATGCGTCTTTACCTGCTTGAAGCTCGAAGAAAAGATGTTCGTTTACTGCGCTTCAAGCGGCGACGGATTCGACGGGACGCGGCTGGTCTTGCTTGAACAAATCCGGAAACTTCGGGTACACGGTGATTACATCGCGATGGTCCTCAACACCGATTCGCTGCTGATTACCGGGTCGGAGGATCAGCTCGGGCTCGGCTTCTTTCTGACCCAGGCCATGGAAGGGAACCAAAAGCCGCACGCTCTTCCCCCATTTCTTTTGCGATTGGAAGGGGAGGAATGGGTTCCCTGGTTGCCGCCGGAAACGAATCCGCTTTACAAACCGTTTTTGAAGTTTCGGATTTTGGCGATCGCGACCGA
This sequence comes from Thermoguttaceae bacterium, assembly GCA_031549145.1. Taxonomy (GTDB): domain Bacteria; phylum Planctomycetota; class Planctomycetia; order Pirellulales; family Thermoguttaceae; genus JAVBSX01. Next base: position 4,558 of record JAVBQI010000218.1, read on the forward strand.
TTACGCCCAGCAGCAGGAACTGCTCGGCGGGATTTACGAAAAGGAGGTCAACGGTCCGGTCGTCGCCGGTTTTTTCATCGCGGAACAGGAACCGGCGGGAACGCTGTTGACCTACACGCTTTGGGGAAAAGGGTGCGAGGCCCTGCTGCCGCAAGCCGAATTCGTCGGCTTCGTCGAAGAAGGCCGCCGACAGCCGGTTTTCATTCCCTGGAAAATCGTCCGCGCCGTCGTCGGCGATCTGATGCGGCCGCTCGAGGATTACCCGCCCCGATTCTTGGTCCGCGAATACCCTTCGGAACGAGAGCTCGCCGAAATGCTCGCGAGAGCGGAATCATGAACGGCTTATCCCCCTGATCGCCAATCGCAAAGTCGAACGCGGCAAACAGCAGCCCGAAGCGTGAGCGCCGGGTTGGTCCCGCATTTCCGCATGGGAAAACCGGGCGTTGACGCTTCCGGCTGCTGCCCGATTCGAATTTTTTCTGAAATGATCGACTTTGCAATCCTCGTGGCCGGAAAATCCAGCGTCTTGAAATTCATTTTCGGCGGATTAAAATGAGATTTTCAGGTCGATATTGAAATCATGGCCTGTCCTTATTCTCAAACTCCGAATCCCCGAAAATCAAAAATGCTCGTTACGGCAAAAGACGTTTTGGCCCAAGCCCGCGAAAATCATTACGCGGTCCCCGGTTTCAATTGCATCGAAGATATCATGGTTCGCACCATCCTCGACACGGCGGAAAAATGCCGCTCGCCGGTCTTCGTGATGTGCTACGCTCCCGAACTGAACGGACGAACCTGGGTCTACCTCCCCGGTTTGGTCAAGGCGGTCGCCTCCGATTACGACGTTCCGGTCGTTTTGCATTTGGATCACGCGACCGATTTTGAAATGATTCAGCGTTCGCTCGATTGCGGTTTTACGTCCGTGATGTACGACGGGAGCGCGTTGCCGTTCGAACAAAACGTCGAAATGTCCCGCAAGGTCGTCGAAATGTCGCGGCCGTACGGCGCTTCGGTCGAAGCGGAACTCGGGCTCGTCGGCGGCTTCGATCTCGAACGCAAGGGGAACACCGCCAACATCCTCACCGAACCGGAAGAAGTCGTTCGGTTCGTCGAACAGACCGGCGTCGATTCCCTCGCCGTTTCGATCGGGACCGCGCACGGGGTTTACGCCCAACTGCCGAATCTCGACATCGAGCGGCTCAAGAAACTCAACGCCGTCTCCCGGGTTCCGCTCGTCCTGCACGGCGGTTCGGGAACGCCGAACGATCAGATTCAAAACGCGGTCCGCAACGGCATCTGCAAGTTGAATATTTACGCCGACAGCCGCATCGCCCTTTGGAACGGTTTCAAAAAGGTGGTCCGCGAGATCACCCGCGAAGACCCTTTGCCGAAAGAAGTGTTCCAACGCCTGCGGGTCGAGCTCGGCGCTTCGATGCGGGAAAAATTCGAACTCCTTTTCGCGATCAACCGCTGTTGAGAGGTAGGCTATAGACTGTAGGCTGTAGGGCTCGTTTTCCAACCATCCCCAGGGCGATTGCAAAGTCGTTTTTTTAATACTAGCCCCAAGCGTGAGCGCGGGGTGATTGAACTGTAAAACCCGATGTATCCCCCCGCGCTGACGCTTGGGGCTAGTTCTGGGACTTTACATCCTCGTGCAACCGCACCCTACAGCCTATAGCCTATAGCCTTGACCAGTACAACCCAGCTATGAACCAAGAACAAACCTACGAGGAAATCATCGAATTCGCGAAACGGAATCCGGTGATCGATACCCATTGTCACCACCATAAGGACGAGGAGTTTCGCGACTTCAACCTGAAAAGGCTGATCAACGAAACCTACGTCGCCTGGGTCGATCCGATTCCGGAATGCGTCGAAGTCCCACCGCGGGAATGGTTCGAACGGCTCCGCTGCAACAACGCGTTTTATTGGCTCGAACGAGGGATTCAGGAAACGCACGGCGCGGAACTCCGGCTCAACCGGGACGATTTCCCGGCCCTTTCGGCGATCGTCGAAGAGGCGTATCGCGATCCGGAATTTCATTTGCAATCGATGCGTCGTTGCGGCTACGAAAAAGTGTTGCTCGAATGTTATTGGGATCCGGGCAGCGACAACGGGCACCCCGATCTTTTCGCCCCGATGTTTCGGGTCAACACGTTTTTTTACGGCTATTCGAAAGAATCGCGGTGTCATAACGGGTTCAATCCGCTCGAACGCTTTCAAATGGGGGTGCCGAGCGAGATCGACGAGTATTGTCAGAAGGTCTTCGAAGTGCTCCAAGCCGCCAAATCGAAAGGGATGATCGCCCTCAAGTCGGCGATCCCCTACGACCGGGGACTGAATCTTTACGATTGCGAAAAATCTCGCGCCAACGCCGCTTTCTTGCGCTGCATGAGCGGCCGGGCCGAGCCGTCGGACGTCGAATCGTTTCAAGGTTACATGCTCAACCGGCTTTGCGAAATGTCGGTCCGGCTCGATCTGCCGTTTCAAATGCACACCGGGCTGGGCAAAATGATCAACTCGAACGCGATGTGGTTGCAGCCGACGATCGAAAATCATCCGGAAACGCAATTCGTGCTCTTGCATGGCAGTTTTCCCTGGTGTTCCGACATGCTCGGATTGGCTCACCATTACCGCAACGTCTATCCCGATATCGCCTGGATGCCGGTTCTTTCGACGGCCGTCGCCGAGCGGTTCTTGGACGACCTGCTCGAAGTCGCCCGGGCCGACGGCATCTGCTGGGGCTGCGACACTTGGACCCCGGAAGAAAGCCGCGGGGCGCTCGCGGCCGCCCGGGAGGTGATCGCCCGGGTTTTGAGCAAAAAGGTCGCCGCCGGACGAATCGGCAAAGACGACGCCCTGCGAATCGCCCGCATGATCTTTTTCGAAAACGCCGACCGGTTGTATTTCAAAAGAGGAAATCAGCGGTAGGGCGGTTTCGCCGAAACCGCCGCTTTTGGGGCGGGAGTAATCATGGTATAATCGACTTCGAAAACGTGCTCACACTTTTTTATCGTATTGCACAACCGGTCGATTATTATGAAATCCGCCCTGATATTTCGTTCGCTGTTCCTTTTTTCCCTGATTTTGTCGTCATTCCTTTTCTCGGACACCGCAACGGCCCAGGAAAAGGCGGCTCCCTCGGCCGAGCAGCTTCAAAAGGCGGAGCAGGAAATTCGCCGGATCGAAGCGCAACTGGCCGAATTGAAGCAGGCTTTGGGGGAAACCTCCGCCGCCAAGCCCGGCGAAACGGTCGTCTCTTCCCAGGAAATGGACATCGTTCGAGCGCAGTCCCTTTCGAATGTGTTTCGCGAAGCCTCGAAAAAGGTGATCCCGGCAACCGTTAAGGTGATGACCCATACCCGGCGGTCGGATCGGATCGTCCCGGAAAACCTCACTCCGGAAGGGATTCCCGGAATGCCCGGAACTCCCGCCGAAAGCATGGGAACCGGCGTGATCATCGATCCCAAAGGGATCGTCTTGACGAACAACCACGTGATTGCCGGCGGCCGGGAAGTCGAAGCCGAACTTCCGGACGGCCGAAAATTTCGGGCTGTCGACGTTAAAACCGATTCGCGGACCGACATCGCCGTTTTGTGGTTGGATTCGAAAGAGCCGCTCCCCTATGCGGCGTTTGGGAACAGCGACATTTTGGATATCGGCGATTGGGTTCTCGCGATCGGCAACCCTTTCGAGCTCGACTCGACGGTGAGCGCGGGGATCATCAGCGCCAAAGGCCGAACCCTTTCCCGTGTACAACGCGGGGATTTCCTGCAAACCGACGCGTCGATCAATCCGGGCAATTCCGGCGGGCCGCTCATCAACCTGAACGGGGAAATCGTCGGCATCAACACCGCGATCGCCTCGGCGAGCGGCGGCAACCAGGGGATCGGCTTCGCGATCCCTTCGAATAGCGCGAAATGGATCGTCGGCCAACTGATTGACGGCGGGACCGTCAAGCGGGCTTATCTCGGGGTCCAAACGAAACCGATCAACGCCGAACAGGCTGCGCGCTTGGGCGTCGTTCCCGGGCATGGAGTTTTGGTCGAACGGGTTTTCGAAGACACGCCGGGCGAAAAGGGCGGAATCAAGCGGGATGATGTGATTCTCGCCTTCGATGGGGAATCGATCAACAGCGCCGAAGGCTTGCAAAAGGTCGTCGAGCGGGCCGATGTCGATGCCAAGCACAAATTGTCGATCATTCGCGCCAAACAAACCGGAGAGATCACCCTTTCGGTCGCGCGCATGCCGGAAGATTTCGATTCCCCGAAGCGTCGAACCCGTAGCGGGCACAACGACGGACCGCTCGGGATCATGATCGCCGATTTGACCGACGATACGGCCTCCCGGCTTCAAATCAGCGCAACGTCCGGAGTCGTCATCGTCAATGTAATCCCGGGCAGCATCGCCGATCGGGCCGGGCTCAAGCAAGGCATGGTGATCGAACGGATCGACGATCTGCCGATCGAGACGATCAAGGATTATCAGGCCGCCCGAAAGCGGGGGCCGCTTTCCGATGGGTTCGATTTCGAGGTCGTAACCGCCTCGGGCAAACAAAAAATCACAGTTAAACAGTAAGCGACAACCAAGAAATATAATGCGCAATGAGCCGCGTACTGCGTACGCGGGGGGAAGAGATCATCCGCTCACTCCGCGTACGCAGTACGCGGCTCATTGTTTTTACTTTTTTCGAACACTCCTGTCCCCTCCTATGCACGATTCCGCGTTTCGTCCGTTTGATCCGAACGAGTCTTTTTCCGGTAAGGAACGTTTCGACGCTTCGACGCATGCCGATCGAATGACCCGGCTCGAAAGCGTCGCCGCCGAAACGGCGGTGCTGGTCGGCGTCTATCTCGAAGGGGAAGGCAAGTCTCCCTCCCCGCTCGATGAGCTTGCCGGCTTGGCCGAAGCGGCCGGAGTTTGCATCGGCGACCGCTTGATCCAACGTCGCAACAAGCCGGAAGGGGCGACCTACATCGGTTCCGGAAAGCTGGAGGAATTAAAAGGAATCGTCGCTTCGACCGATTCGAATCTCGTCATTTTCGACAACGATCTCGGCCCGGCGCAGACGAAAAATCTGGAACAGGAATTAAAGGTCAAGGTTCTCGACCGAACCGAATTGATTCTCGACATTTTCGCTTCGCGAGCCCAGTCGATCGAGGCCCGGCTCGCCGTCGAGTTGGCGCAATTGGAATACTCGCTCCCCCGGCTGCGAAAAATGTGGACGCATTTGGAGCGACAAACGGTCGGCGGCGTCGGGCTCCGGGGCCCCGGGGAAAAGCAGTTGGAAATCGACCGCCGTCTTGCCCAAAAACGGATCGAGGATTTGAAGGAACAGCTCCGCAACATACACGCCCGACGGCAGCGCGAAGTCGCCGGCCGCAAGGGGATGCGGACCGTCTGCCTCGTCGGGTACACCAACGCCGGAAAGAGCACGCTGCTCAATCGGCTCACCGAATCGGACGTTTACGTCAAGGACCAGCTCTTCGCGACGCTCGATACACGGACGCGGCGTTGGCACCTTTCCGGCTGGGGCCCGGTCCTGCTCAGCGATACGGTCGGGTTTATCCGCGACCTGCCGCACCATCTGATCGCGTCGTTTCGGGCGACGCTTGAAGAGGCGAATCAGGCGAACCTGCTCATACACGTCGCCGATGCGACGAGCCGGGAATTGGTGCAACAGGTTGAAGCGGCCAACCGGGTGCTCGCCGAGATACATTTGCGGGAAAAAGACATGCTTCTGGTTTTGAACAAGGTCGACGCCCTAGAATCGCCGGACATTTTGGACCGGCTGCTCGAGCGTTTCCCGAGCGCGATCCCGGTCAGTGCGGCGAGCGGCCTCGGGCTCGATCGTTTGGCGGACGCCGTTTCCGACCTGTTGAGCAAGGAATTCCTCGACCTTCGGGTCGAACTCCCGATCGAAAACGGCCGGATCCCCGCCTATTTGGCCGAGGAAGGGGAAATTCTGTCCCGTGAGTACGACACGACCCGGGCCGTGATCCGTTGCCGCGTTCCGAAGCACGTCCTCGGCCAATTGCAACGCGAAAAGGACGTCCTCGTCACTTCCGAGCGCGAACCGTAAGCAAGAGTGATGGTGCGCGTAATTTTTGTTACGGGTTTGAAGCCGCGGTTCAGGTTTTTCGCGCGGAGAGCGCGGAGTTTTTCAAATTTACATAATATTTCTCTGCGGCCTCCGCGTCTCTGCGCGCTTGAAAAACGACTTTGCATCCTCCTATGTTTTTTGGGAGGCCGATTGCATCGAAAATAGGAAAATGCGACAATCCGTTCAAAGGTCGGTAACCTGTTTCGACCGAATTCCGTCCTGTGCATAGGCCCGAGCCGATTTACTGGCCCTCAGAAAATTTTTCGAACAAATCGAACACCGTATACGGCAGCCCAAAGCGTCAGCGCCGGGTTTGCCCTGCATTTCCGCCCCGAAAACCGGGCGCTCACGCTTCCGGCTGCTGCTTTGATTCGTATTTTTCTGAAGATCATTAAAAAATTGGGCGATCGATCCTCATTTCTTTCTTTTTCTTTTCAAGAAAGGCCGCAAATATGACGAAAACCAACCGACGCGAGTTTTTGAAAAACACCACCGCGCTTGCCGCCGGAGCGGCGTTGACCCCTTACATTCTTTCGAGCGCCCGGCCGCTACGTGCCCAATCGGCGAACGACCGACTGCAAATAGGCTGCGTCGGCGTCGGGAGCATGGGGCAAGGCGATGCCGCCCATTTTTCTTACTTGGGGGATGTCGTCGTCGTTTGCGACGTCGATTCCGAATACGGGATCGCCAAAGCCCAGGACAATGAGCGGATCGGAAAATTCGTCGACGGCAAAAAAATCGGCAAGCCGGAAGGTTGCAAGGATTATCGGAAGGTCCTCGAACGCAAGGACATCGACGTCGTTTCGGTGGTTACGACCGACCCTTGGCACGTCAAAATCGCGATCGAAGCCCTACAAGCCGGCAAGCACGTCTTTTGCCAAAAGCCGCTGACGTTGACCGTTGAAGAAAACCAACTGATCCGCAACGCCTGCAAAAAATACGATAACCTCGTTTTTCAGGTCGGGACGCAGCAGCGTTCCCAGCGGGACCAGTTCGCGACCGCCTGCCTCATGGTTCGGAAAGGGATGCTCGGAACGATCAAAAAAATGACCGTCGATATCGGCGGCGGTGATGTCGGCGGCCCTTTCAAAAAAGAGGCCCCGCCCGCGACACTCGACTGGGATTTCTGGTTGGGCCAGTGTCCGGCGGTCGAATACATCAAGGAAAAGTGTTACTACCAATTTCGTTGGTGGTACGAATACGGCGGCGGAAAGTTTACCGATTGGGGTGCCCATCACATCGACTTTGTGCATTGGGCGCTCGGAGAAACCAAGGAAGGCTGCGGCCCGACCAGCTTCAAGCCGATCCTCGTCGAGCATCCCGTCCCGTTCAAAGACGGTTATCCGACGGTCGATGATCGCTACAACACGGCCCACAAGTTCGAGATCTCCTGCAAGTTCCCGAGCGGCGTCGAAATGCTTGTTTGCAGTCATTCCGAAAACGGCAACGGCATCCTGATCGAAGGGACCGAGGGCCGCATGCACGTCAATCGCGAGCGGATCAAAGGCAAACCGATCGAAGACGGGCTACAGAAAAAGCTGACCGAAGACGATTTTACTTCGCTTTACAACGGCAAGAAATTCGGCGGGCATAAGGAAAACTTTGTCGAGTGCATTCGGGAAGGGGGCCTGCCGGTTTCCGACGTGTTCTCGCACGTCCAGACCATGAACTCGTGTCACCTTTCGGCGATCGCCGCCCGATTGAACCGCGAGATCAAATGGGACCCGAAAGCGGAAAAAATTCTCGGCGACGAACAGGCCGCGAGTTTCCTCGCCCGCGAGGTCCGCAAGGGTTTCGAGATCCCGCGCGTGTAATCGCAGAATAACGAGCCGCGTGCTGTGCACGCGGTTTGCAGTGCGTTTATCCCTTACGGCGCGTTGAAAATATATTTCCCGGCATCGACCTCGAAGAGGGAATAGCCGTTCTCGTGCCGTAGGAATTTCGCCCGGTTCGGTTCGACCGTGATTCCTGCCTTTTCGGCGGCCGGGAGATAAACCGTCGCCTTGCAGTTCGGCGGGACAATCACCGTGAGGGTGAGCTGCTCGTTTTTCCTCGCCCAATCGGAGACGATCATCCCGACTGGGGAATCGAAGTTCGCCTTTGCCCGGGAGATTTCGGATGCTTTTAAATTTGGCACCCGGACGACAAATCGGCGAAACCCCGGGGAGTCTGGATCACGCTTGATTCCGGCCAGCCCCTCGATGTGCCAAGCCCCCGGATACAGGTACGAGCTGTGCAACAGCGAATGCCCGGGTCGGTCTTTTTCCCAAGCCTCCCAAAGCGTCGTCGCTCCGTTGTTTCGCATAAAACCCCAGCTCGGGTAATCTTCCTGCGACACCATCGAATAGATCAGATCGTGCCGGTCCGTCTCCCGCAGGTATTTGAACAGGAGCGCCCCGCCCGTGATGCCCGCGAAAATGTGCCCTTTCCGGGGCACGAGGATTTCCTCTTCCAGGCTGCGGATCACCTTCTCCCGGACCTCGGCCGACGGCACTTCGGCGAGCAGGGCGGCCGCGAGATTGGCCATACTTCCGTCCGAATAGCTCGATTTCTCCGGGACGAAGAACCGGGCGTGTATCGCCTTGCGGACGACATCGGCCCGGTCGTTCCATTTCGCGGCCTGCTCTGTCTTACCCAGGACCGTCGCGATCTTCGCCGCCGTTTGTAGGTTGAAGACGAAATAGGAATTGTTCAGACACAATGTTTCCGGAGAATCGTTGTTCATCTCATAGGCTCCGGGCCAAAGCCAATCGCCGAGAAAATCCCATTCCCCGCCGTACCGTTGCAACAGGTCGTCCTTCGTGTGCGATTCGAGAAACGCGAGCCATTTTTCGATCATCTCGAAATCCTCTTCGAGAACGCGGACGTTTTCGTAATGCCGGTACAAAAACCAGGGGAGCGTTACGCAAATGCCGCCCCAGGCCGGCCCGCCGCCGCCGAAATAGGTCGGAGCGGTTTGCGGCAAAATCCCGCCGCCCAGTTCGCGCATCGAGCCGACCGTCCCGATCACTTTGGGATCGTTCAGGTTTTTCCAAAGCCCTTCGTGCCCTTGCACGTCGCGCCAATCCTGCAACCATTTGCAGTAAAACGCCTCCAAATCGTAATTGAACATCCCGGTCTCCGAGGTCGCGTGCGCGTCCCCGCCGTATCCCATCCGCTCGCGTTGCGGGCAATCGACGACGTATCCTCCGAGGGCGAGGTTTTCGAACGTCCAACAGATCGTTTCGTACAACCAGTTTTGCAAATCTGAGGAACAGACAAACGAGGTGCTCCGCGGAAAATCGGTCCGGATCATCCGGGCGCGGAAATTTTCAAGCCGCGGCTCTTCGGTCAAACCCTTGACCAAAACCCAACGTCCGGAATGGTAGTTGAAACGGTTGCAAAACGTCCCTTTGCCGCTTGGTCCGAGAATGTAAGCATTGCGGATTCGGAACGTGTTCGGCAACGATTCGCTTTCGGAAGAAAGGAGTTCGATCTTTTTTCCCGGTTCTCCGCGAAGGTCGAATTGCAACCAACCGACGAAATTTCGGCCCATGTCGATCCGGTAATCGCCGTTCTCCTTTTTCTCGATCGCGGCCGCCTTGATTTCCTCGAACAGTCGGTTTTGTTGCACCGTTTGAGCGGAAAGAGCCAGTTTCGGCGAGTAAATGCTCGCCGTCTTCCAACCGGAATCGTCGAAACCCAAACCGCTCCAATCGGCAACCTCTTTGCCGGCGTCGTACAATTCCCCCCCCATGTTGCCGAAATCCCAGGTCCCGAGCAGTCGGTTCGGCGAGGGAGTCGTTTTCCAGGTTCCGTCGGTTGCGACCCGGACGGTTTTCCCGTCGGCAAAACGGCAGTCGACCTGGGCGAGGAAGATCGGCGTTCGCGGTTTATCTTCCGTCGCGTAGGGAGCATAAATCGACCAGGAGGTTCCGAGCCAAACGCCGATCACGTTCCGGCCCGGCCGCAATTCTTGGGCGATGTCGTAGGCGATGTATCTCGCTCGCCGGGAATGATCGCTGACGCAGGGGGCGAGCACACCCTCGCCGATCCGTTTGCCGTTGACGTACAACTCGTGATATCCGACCGAAGCGAGAAAGAGAAAGGCTTGCGTCGGCTTCTCTTTCAGCTCAAACGTTTTGCGAAACCAGGGATCGTCGATATTGTTGTCGGTTTTTTTGATGCCCGCCTCGCGGTCGAACTGTTGGTCGCTCCCGAGCCATTTCGCGGCCCATTCCGCCGGCAGGTACAGGCCGGTGCTCCAAAACGCGGGCTCGCTCCAATCGGAAACGTTATCGTTTTCGTCCCGGACCTGAACCGACCAGGAATATTTCCGGTCCGATTCGAGTTCCGGCCCGGAATACTCGACCCGCATCTCCGGCGATTCGATCCAACCGCTGTCCCAGAACTCCTCAAGGTCGCGTCGAACGAGAATTCGGGCGGCCGTCTGCCGTTGCCCGTAATCCGCCGGATTTTCCGCCGCGAGAATCCAGCTCAACCGGGGAGAGGCGACATCGATCCCGAGCGGATTGACGAGCGATTCGCATTGCAATCGCTCCGGCCGGATCGAACACTGTTGCCCGAAAACCGAACTCGCGAGAAAAAGAAAACAAAACACGATTGAAGAGATTTTTTTCATGTATTTCAATTCCTGATCATCAAAACGAATCCAAACAAGCTTTTTTCGTAACCGTTCACGAACCTTTCGACCGCAGGGCGAGGCCGAGAACAAAAGCCGGAAAGGAGCGCAGCGTATTGACGGTATGTTGAGATTGAACGCCGGTTGGTATTGAACGCCAACACACCGTCAATGCGCCGAGTACGGCTCCTTTCCGGCTTTTGTTCGAAAACGAGGCCGGTTCGTGATTCCGGTATCATGGCCGTGAACAGTTACTTTTTTTCAAACAAGTCTTTTTGATACGACAATGCAATATCAGGGCCAATCGGTTCCGCCGCGGCACCAGGGGTTGCAACGAAGGATGCGCCAAACCCCTTTGATTCCTCCGCGAATCGGGCCGTATTTCTTGATCGCCTCGATACAGTAATCGCTGCAGGAAGGGGTAAAGCGGCAAACCGACGGCAGCAACGGGCTAATCAGCTTCTGGTAAAGCCGAATCGGAAAAATCAACAGCAGCCCGGGCAATCGAAGAAAAAAACGCATGAGACGTCGCAGTGGGTCGGAAATCACAAATCGAATGCCGCATCAATCGCTTCCGGGAGGTCGATCGTTTTTTCGTAAAGCGCCCGCCCGATGATGCAACCGAAAATTCCCGCATCATGCAGGCGGCGGACATCGTCAAGGGTCGTGATTCCCCCGGAGCAGATCACCGGGACGGAAACCGATTCCCGGAGCAATTGCGTCGCGGGAATATTCGGGCCTTGCATCATCCCGTCGGTTGCGATGTCCGTAAAAATGATCGAGGCAAGCGGCAGATCGGTGTACTGTTCGGCGAGGACGACGGCCGGAGTTTCGCTCGTCTCGAGCCAACCGTCGGTCGCGACCATCCCGCCTCGCGCGTCGATCCCGAGAGAAAGTTTGCCCGGAAAACTTTGACACATTTCCCTGAACCAAACCGGCTGCTTCAGTGCGACCGTTCCGATCACCAGACGGGAGAGGCCGATTTCCAAAAGGCGACAAATCGTCTCTTCGTCCCGAATTCCTCCGCCGATCTCGCAGGGAATCTCGACCGCTTCGATAATTTCCTTGACGGATTCGATGTTCGTCGGCCGCCCGTCCTTGGCCCCGTCGAGATCGACCAGATGCAGCCGCCTCGCCCCTTGTTCAGCCCAGTATTCGGCCATTTTCGCGGGGGACTCTCCGAAAACGGTCTCCCGGTTGTAATCCCCTTGCTGAAGGCGGACGCATTTTCCGCCCCGAATGTCGATTGCCGGCCAGATTTCCATAATACTATTTCGAAAGGTTGAAAAACCCGATGCTCTCCGGGCAGAGTTCCGGGGCTCAAGTCTCGTTATTCCTTTGCGAATTTTACTCCATGGGAATGGCTCCGGCCAGTAGTTCGGCGACGCGAACGCAGAAATTTTCGTTCATGACCAGGACCTCCCCCCGGGCGAGCAAACGGCCGTTGACGTAAACGTCGACGGCGTCTCCGGCCATTTTATCGAGCGGAACGACCGAACCTTTGCGAAGTTTCAAGACGTCTTCCAGGTACATGTTGGTCCGGCCCAATTCGATTTTGACATCCAATTCGACCTCGCTGATTTGGTCCAGCGTCGCATGTTCGACGTTCGGGACCGAGCCGCCGAACTCCGGGAACTGAAATTCGACGACTTCCGTCGGCAGGTCCAGTTTATTCGTCGAAATGGACTCAAGGGCTTCTTCCGCCCGTCGAAGGAGGTAATCGATATCCCCTTGCGGGACGCCTTCCTCGTCGGCGGAAACCGTCGTCGGGACCGCAAAACCGCCCAAGGTCATTTTTCCGGTCGTCGCCGTCGGATTGGCGGGGGTTGGAGAAGGCGAAACGGTCGCCGCGGCCGGCTGAGACGGAGGTGCCGCGGGCTTGGGCGGAGCGGGCGACGGCGTCGGAGAAGCGGGAGCCGCGGTCGCGGCGGGGATTCCCTTGAGCAGATTTTCGATTTCGTTCTGTCCCAACATCGCATTCTCATTCGCCGCGACGGGGGCGGCCGGAGCCGGAGCAGGCGAACCGCCGCCGAGCGAGCCGAACAGCGCTTCCAAGTCCGATTGGTTCAGCAGATCGTCGTTTCCGGAAGAAGCGGCCGCCGCCGGAGGGTCCGGAGGAGGTGTGGGAGAAGACGGTCCGCCGCCCGATAAGAGCCGCTCGATCTCGTTCTGGTCTAATACATTATCGTCTGACATGGGAATCCGTTCCTTGGAAATGGCCGTTCTCGAACTGGTTGCTTCTCTTATTTTTTCGATATTCTTTAAACCGATCGAAAATCAACGCGACTCGGCTTACTGCATCGTCGGTATGAATTCCGTATAAATCACGGATTTGACAAGCGGCTCTCGCAAAACCTCGTTGACTCGTTTCAGGATTTTATTGCGAATCACCGTACAGGTCGGGTCGTTGATATCCCGCAGCGAGGAATTACGCAAAATTCGCAAAATTTCGTATCGAATATTGTTTTTTTCCGCCGTATAGCGTTTTGTAAATTCCTTTTCGTCGGCTTTATTGTATTTGAAAACAAATCTCGCCCGCAGGGAAACGGTCGTGCTACTGTCTTCCGAGTTGACCTCGCACATAAACGGGTCTTCCAACGGAAATTCAATTTGCTCGACCGGCGTCAAGGCGTCCGTCAAATCCGGTTGAAAATCCGGCTTGATCTTTACATCGTCCTTCAACTGTTCATTTTGAAGGCTCCTGACATCTTGTTCAATCTTTTGCGGACCCGGCAACATAAAATAGAGCAGCAGGACCTCAAGGAGAACAACGGCGACGATCACCCCTAATATGATCATTCGGGATTTCCCGGCGACAGGCTTAACCTGCGGTTCTTCCGCTTCGGGCATTGAATCAAGTTTCGCAGCAAGTGCCATTCTCGGTCACAATCCTCTTATCATTACAGTATTTTCAAGAAACGGCGGCAATGGGCCGTTCAAGCGACTTTCCTAATTATAGGTTCATTTTTGAAGTATTGGAACAGGAATGCGGCAAAATCGCGGAAAATCCTTACTCATTCAGTAATAACGGCTGTTCCGTACCTATTTTTTAGAAATACCCTATTTTTACTTGTTGAAGCGTTTTTGGGGATTTTAACAGCGGATCGGGGAAAACTAAAAAAGAGCCGCATGTGAAGCGCAGCGTAATTTGCGGACCTTGTACCAGGTCCGCAGCGAATATCCCGTTGCAACACCGACGTCTGCGCCGCTCGGCTAAACGGGTAATGAGCAAGCTCGCGTTGGCACAACCGCTATAATCATTATAAACTGCCAAAAGTGCGTCCGAAACATTCATTACAACCGAAAAAACAAGGATTTTTTAACAAAATCACTTTACATGAGGATCGCAAATGTCCGAAAAATTGTTATGTGCGAATCATTTGATAAAATCGGAAATAACATCATAATCCGATTTTGTTAAAATAGAGAAAATAGAAAATCTGTTGTCGACTAGAAAAAACGACCCGTTAAGGAGGAGGAACGTAATGCGACATTTCTTAGTATTCCCATTGGCCGCTCTGATGATTGCCGCAACGGCGATCGGAGTTCGAGCCGACAATCAAAGCGCAGCCGAAAGCATTGCTGCCGGTTTGAGCGAACTGCTTCCGAACGAAGCGATTATGGTTCGATTTCTGGACGGCAAGGTCTCCCTGAGCGGAGAAGTCGGCTCGGCGATCGAAATGCAAAAGGCCCTGCATTTCGTTTCCAACTTCGAGAACGTCAATCTCGTCGAAAATGAAATGGTGGTTGTTTCCTCAAAAAACAAAACGGCCTTGCCGAATGTTTTGAAGTCGAAAAACGCTCCGACGCGACTTGCCTTGCCGGGAAACATTGAGCAATCGACCCCGTTGGCTCAACCTTCGAGCCTTTCCGCTCCGGAAAACCGGAATACGATCGCCGCCCCTCAATTTTTGACGGTCGGAGCGAACATGCCCCGGTTAATGGCCGAAGAAAAGAAGGCCCCGGCCAGCCCGTTGCCGGCGATGCCGCAAGCGACGGCGACGCAAACCATCACCGTTCCGATTTCGGGCGAGCCGATTTCCTCGGAACAGCTGGGCCGCGTCCAGATCATTTACGTTCAAAGCCCGGCGCCGACCACGACCGCTCCTGTTCAGGCGATGGTTGCCCCGATTCAAACGGCGGCGGCTCCCATCCAAAAAGCGGTCATTCAGCCCGCCAAAAAAGCGGCGCCGATCGTCCAAGCCGCTCCTGTAACCCAAGTCAGCGGACGACGCCTCATGCAACCGGCCGCGAAATTCGGACAATCCCGCGAAATCGTTTACAACGGAGATGGTTCCGCGTTTGAGGATCTCGGGGCGACGGATTATCAACCGAACTCTCCGACCAACGGACAGGCCAACCGCGGTCCCCAGGAATTTTTGAATCAACAGGGAACGAACCAGTCGACGCTTTGTGCCGGACAGCCGAACCTGCCGAGTTATGCTTGGCCGAGTTATGCCGCCCATCCCAACTACGCCCAGGTGACCTACCCGAAAAAATACCGGCCTTCGTGTTGGCCGAACATGGGACCGTTCTATCCTTATCCGCAACCGCCGTTGGGTTGGCGAAAAGTGACCATGGAATGGCATAACGGCGATTGGTGGTTGGATTTCGACGACGGTTCCGCGAAAGGCCCGTTCTCCCCGCTGTTCCGCGAAAGAGGACATTACAGACCTCACGAATAAAGACCGTTTCCGAAAATTCGGCGAGTCTTAAAAAAGGAAGCGAGAAATCCCAGGTTTCTCGCTTCCTTTTTTGATTTCTTCCGTTCTTGTTTCGGTGCAAAGGTTTGTCCTTTGCAAAATCGGGGCTTGACTTTTCGAACGTGTGGTTCAACAATGAAAGCGGTCGCCGACGTCTTGGCCGTTCGGCTAAACATTCTCCAATCCCCTTCTCGAACGTGAAACCGAAAGACTGCATTCTCGCCGCCTTGAAGCGTGAGGTTCCCGACCGCATTCCGATGTTCGAATGGTTTATCGACGCGACCGTGCTCGAAGCACTCGCGGGGACGACCGATCCGATCGAGGCGACCGAAATTCTCGATCTCGACGCCGTCAACGTCCGGGCCGATTACGAAAAAAAATGGCTCGACGCCGAAACCTACCTCGACGAATGGGGGACGCGGCGCAAGCTGACGGGTGATGTGCTCGCGGCGGCCGTCTCGCACCCGATCGAAGAGCTCGCCCATCACCGGAACTACGAATTTCCGGACCCGGACAAAAAGGGCCGCTTTCAATCCCTGGAGCGGGCCTTCGCGAAATTCGGCGACCGTCGGGCGATCGTCTTCAACCTGCGGGACGGGTTTTCCGACATGCGAGACCTGCTCGGTTACCAAAACGCGCTGATGGGCGTCCTGCTGGACAAAGAGTCCTACGTCGATCTGCTCAAGCGGGTCGTCGAATATAATCTGAAACTCGCGGAACTGGCCGTCAAGCGGTTCGGCGTCGAAATCGTCGCGACAACCGATGATGTCTGCACGGCCGAGGGGCCGCTCTTTTCCCCCAAGTCGTACAAAGAGGTGATTTACCCTTCGTTTTTCGAAGTGATGCAAGGGTACCGTTCGCTCGGGCTGTTGACGATCAAGCATTGCGACGGCGATATCCGGCCGTTCGCCGATCTCTGGATCGCGGCCGGCATTCATTGTTTGGACCCGATCGACCCGGGAGCCGGACTCGATATGGGCGAAATGAAAGCGGAGTACGGCGATCGGATTTGCCTCAAAGGGAACATCGACTGCACCGGACATCTGTGCGATGGTACGCCTGAGCAGGTTAAAGAAGAGGTCCGGCTTTGCATCAAAAAAGGAGGGCCGGGGGGGCTGATCGTCTCTTCGAGCAACACGATACACCGCGGCGTCAAGCCGGAAAATTTTCGGGCGATGATCGAAGCAGTGAGAGGTTTTAATTGAGAATTGAAAATGGTCTTGTCGAACAATTCCGACTTTGTGTCGTATCATAGGAGCCACAGCGATCCCCTTTTCACGTCACGGAGGCGAAAATGTCAAAACAGGCAAAAAAGAAAAAGTACACAGTCGTCAACTGGAAGGAATATAACCAAGCCTTGGTCGATCGGGGTGACTTTACGCTCTGGATTTCCGAGGAAGTGATCGAACAATGGCGACACGATAACAAGGAGTCAAAGGTCGGACGCCCTTTTGTCTACAGCGATAT
>JAVBQI010000105.1:0-8578 GCA_031549145.1 Thermoguttaceae bacterium
GAACATGACGTTGTCGTTGACACGATTACTTCGGAGCGATGAACGAACCTTGCGAGAAGTTCACGAAAAATGCCACGCCGATCCGGCCGCCGTCGCCAAACGGCTCGGATTCGACCCGTGAAACTTGTTCACGGCGTGGGGGGGGTGTGAGCAAATTTGTTTGTGGGTTTGTGCGAATTGCCCCAACGGGGCAGCAACAAGGTAGCCGGGGGTGAGTGGTACTCCGCGAACACCCGGTGATCGGGCAAGAGTGTCAATCGCCTCCAACGGAGGCGCACAAGAGATCGCCTTTTTTGTTGTACCCAGTTGGGGTACGATTCGTTTGGTGTTTTGTTTCCGGGGGTTCGGCGATTACGCCTTCACCCCCGGCTACCTTGTGCGGCCCCGTTGGGGCCAAAAAGTGCCCCCTACCGAATCTGCATGTACATAATGAAAGGCACTTACTCCCCACTCTCCAACGAAAATTTCAGTTGTCGGATGCGGGCCTCTTCCAGTTCCTTTTGGGCGGCGAGAGCGGGACGAACAGGAGCAGTTGGCCGCTCGCCGAGAGAACCCAAGACCACCAAAACGTGTAGAGCGGTTCGTTCATCGTTGGTCTCCTTTCGCGGTCGCATTCGGTTCGAGAATCCGGAGCATTTCCCGGTACTGCTCCTCGGACAGCGTTTCGTTTCGAACGCAGTGCATCAAGAGAGGGGCGATCGAGCCGCCGAGAACATGATCGACGAAATCGGGCAGTTCCTTCCGGAGCAGGGATTCCCGAGGAAAGACCGGCCGGTACAGGTACGAGTTGCCGATCTGGTCGTAATCCAAGGCGTTTTTCGCGACGAGCCGGCCGAGCAGGGTTTTGACCGTTCGGATCGTCCAACCGCGATTTTTCGGCAGCGCCGCGAAAATATCCCGCGAGGCGAGCGCCCCTTGTTGGTAAAGGGCGTTCATAATCTCCCATTCCGAGGCGGTGATCGCCGGAATTTCCGTTTTGTTTTTCATTGCAAAATCTCCTGAACAAAAGTGTTAACTTCCGTTAATCATAGTCAACAATTGTTGACATGTCAAGAGATTTTTGTTCTCGAAAAAAGAATTTGCCCCATTTAGCCGAGCGGCGAAGACGCCGGAGCCCAAAAAGGACGAAGAGCCGCAAGTGTGGCGAAGCGTAACTTGCGGACCTTGTACAGAGTTTGAAGTCGCCGAAAGCCGTGCCGTGTACAAGGTCCGTAAGTTACGTCGGAGTACCGACCACACTTACGGCTCTTTATTTATTGCCTTGATGATTATTTTATTGAATCCATGGCAATCTATTTCCCCGGACGGCAATTGGCTCCGAGAGCGGCGGACGAGGTCGGTTTCGGCGATTCGAATCCGAAGGGCTTGTCCTGGGGCAGCGGAAGCGGTTGCGGCACAAAGGGGAACATCGAGGGCATCGACGAGGACGGACGGACGTTTTTCCCTCGCGGAACCGGTCGATCTCTGCGGACAGGGACCGGTTTTCTCACGTCGTTCCGACCTTGAAAAGGAACCGCCTCGCCGTTTTGCTCCTGAATCTCTTCCTCAACAAACTCCTCTTCAAGGAATTCTTCGTCCGAGTCGTTTTCGTCGGTCGAAATTTCCAAGAGCGGAGGCGGAGCGGGAGTGTTTCGGGCAACCAGCCGGATCGATTCCGGATGAGGAACGGGTGTGATCGGCTTAGGTTGCGGCTCTTGCTTGGGCCGCTGGGTTGCAACTTCTTCCCGAGGCGGTCGTTTGGCGGCGAGCTTTTGCTGCTTTTTCATTTCCTCTTTTTGCGCCGCCAACATTTTTTCCCGGGCCGCTTTTTTCATTTCTTCCCGCTGGGCGTTTTCGAAAGCTTCTCGCGATTCTTTTTGAACCTCGGCGGAGGGGGCCAAGAGTCCGGTCGGTACAAACCGGGACAAAGAAGGAACGGGGAACTTCCAAGCCGATTCCTGGGGACGTTCGACTTCCTTCTTTTTTTGGCTCGGTCGTCGGGCCGGGGGCATTGCTTCCGACTCAAGTCCGGTTTCCTGCAATTGAGCGGTTTCTCCGGCGTCTTTACGTGCTTTCAAAGCCCGTTCCGCCTGTTTTGAAACCTGCTCTTCCGCGGTTTGCGAAGCGGCGGCCTTAGGGGCGGCTGTCGGCGGGTTTTCCTTGCCGTTCAGTCCCAACATTCCACTGAACTGGTAAAAAGGGGAGCCGTTCGCCGGACCACCTCCTATTCCTCGCCCGTTCTGATCTTCCGGGGAAACAATACGTTGATTGATGCCGTTGGACGCAATGTTCGTCCCCTGGGGAATTTTGACGCCAAGGGCTTTTTCCAATTTCTCGCGTCGGGCCCGCTCATCGTTGCTTTCCTCTTCTTCCAAGGCAAGACCTTCGGTTCGTTGATAAACCGGATGAGTCGGCAGCCCATGATATCGCGGGGTCGGCATTGAGGATTTCGGATCGTTTTTCTTGCCCGCTTCCTCGGCGCCCGGAGTTTGGGCGGCATATCCGGCGGGCGGATAACCCGGCATGCCCATCGGCATTCCCGGTCCGGGCATTCCGGGAGGATAGTAGCCCGGCGGCGGAACCGGCATCGGCAATCCAGTCGCGGGATTCAACATCGCGACGGGGGGCGGATATGGCATTCCCGGAGCTGCGGGATATCCCGGGGCGGGAAGGGGGGCGATTCCGTAGGCTCCCATTAAACCCTGCTGCGGCAACAAGCCTTGCCCTTGCGGGGGAGGCATTCCGTAGGCGAGCTGAGGCGAGGCCTGCGGAACTGGCCCGGCAAGAGGAGCGGCTGCTCCGGGCGAGCTGGGAGGGAGCTGCGGTGCGACCGCAAGCGTTCCCGCACTGCCGCCAAGCGGTTGAGGCGGGGCTTGCGGAGTCGGTTGCGGAAGGCTTCCGGGAGGATTCGGATTAACCAAAACCGGCTGTCCGGTCATTGCGTTGAGCATCGTCACGCTCGGGCCGCCCGGCACGGCCGGTTGCATGATCTGTCGCTGTCCGGTTCCCGGATTGATCACGACAACCGCGACCGAGGCGGGCGCCCCGAGGGGAGCTCCAAGAGGGGCTCCGAACATTCCCGGCGGCGGAACGGATCCTTGAAAACCGTACCCGGCGGCAGGCGGCCCACCGGCCAAAAACGGCGGCGGAGCGAGTCCCGGTCCGTACATTCCCGGAGGCGGGAACATCATGCCAGGAGGATAGGGATAACCTTGACGCGAGGCGGTTTTCGAGGTCGAGCAGGTATTGCTGTCGCATTTTTCGTCTTCGTCTTCCAGTTCCTCGTTAAACGAACTTGGTCCCAAGGCGCATTTGAGACAGCCGAACTTGCCGCACGGCCTCGGGTGATCCGATTCGGACGATTTTTTCTTCCCTTTTTTGTTGGCTTTGGAGCGATTGTTAAATTCCAAGGCCCAGTCGCTTTTAACGACGACGCCCGGATGCATACATTCGACGGTGCAACCGTTCCCGACCAGCAAAAGCAACGGCAGCAGCGCAACGGCCAACCCTCGCCGGAGCGTTTTCGCAACGGAAGTTGTTAGGGGCAATCTGTGATGATCGAGACAATCCATTGAACCGTGGTGCTTTGGGCTGTTTGGTGGTTTTGCGAGAAATTTTTCTTTTTGGTAAATTATTAACCATTGAGAAAAAGTCTTCTCATATCCGGTATCGACCAAAATAATCGTTAAAATTAGTGTAATCAGAAAATTTTACCCAGATTTTCAAAATTGTGTGATATATGATCGTCCGCGCCGTCGACGGCTAAAACGCAAGCGATGGTTTTCACGAAAAGGTGATTGTATTTATTTTCCGGGGTCAATATAATTTTCTCATGCAAAAATCATAGTCGGTTTTTGATTCGCAATCGCCCCAACGCCGATTCCGGCACTTTGCTTCCTTATGCCAAAAATCTCCGCGAGAAAGAAAATCCTCCTGCTGCTGATCGTCTTGCTCTTGCTTTACACCGGCTACAAAGGGGCGCGTCTCGTCTACGGCATCAAGAAATGGAACGTTTCGTCCTGGGCCTATGGGTATTTGCTCTCCGGACCGTCCCGCGAAACGGTTCCCGATGCTCAAAAGCACCTTGTCTTTTTCATGGTCGATCATTACGAGCACGGTGTCCGGCCCGATGCGGCGGAGAGGAATCGGGCCTGGTGCGAGAAATTTCGCGAGATCTCCGATCGCAACCTCGACGATTACGGCAACCGCTTTCGGTACACCTGGTTTTATCCGTATGACCAGCATGTTGACGAAATCATGTCCGACCTTTCCGAAATGGCCTTTCGGGGATACGGCGAGGTCGAGTTTCATTGGCATATTCCGCTCGCTTCCGAAAAGGTTTATACGCCGGAAAATTTTTCGGAAAAACTCGCCGAAGCCGTCAAGTGGTACCAGCAGTTCGGGGCGATGATCACCGGAGAAGAGCAGCCGCGAGCCGCGTTCGCCTACGTCGCGGGCAATTGGGATCTGGACGCCTCCCGGCGGCCCGAGTCGAACGGCTTGACCAATCATATTGGAGCACTTCAGGCAAACGGTTGTTTCGCGGACTTTACCTACTCGACGATCGGAACCTATGGGCAGCCGCGTAAGATCAATTCGATTTATTATGTCAAAGACGATCCCCGAAGAAGCAAAGATCACGACACGGGGGTCGATGTCGAGCTCGGCAAGCCGGTCGAGGGACAATTCATGATTTTCGAAGGGCCGACGACCATCGATTGGAACGGTCGTTTGGAGTACGGAGCGATCGAAACGGACCCTCGCTTCGCTCCGGACCGAATTCCCCGTTGGTTCGAGGCCAACGTGCATGTCAAAGGGCGGCCGGAATGGGTGTTCGTCAAGGTGTATACGCACGGAGCCCAATCGCAGAAAATCGTGCTCGAACAGGATATGGAATTGATGCTGCAATCACTCAAGAAGTATTGCAACGACCGCCGAATCAAGTTGCATTTCGTCTGTGCGAGGGAAGCCTACAACATCGCGAAGGCCGCCGAAGCCGGGAAAACCGGGAACCCCGAAGATTACCGCGATTTTACGGTCCCCAAATATCAAAATATGGTTAAGTCCTTTCTCGCGAAAGGAAAGGCGGAAGATCGGGAATCGACGGTCGACGGAACGGAGACGGAGATGCAGCCGTAAGACGTTCTTACTTCCTTTGTCTCGGACTCATTACCAAATTAACACATGTCCGTCTATCAACAGTTCGTCAAACATGTTTTGTTTCCGTTGGACCTGCTCCGGAGCGGGGATTACGCCCGGATTCGTTATCTTCGCGAATACGAAAAATCGCAATATCTCCCGCCGGAAGCACTCAAAGCCCTGGCCTGGGAGCGGCTGAAGAGGATTCTCGATCGGGCCTACGCCAACATTCCGTATTACCGGGAAACCTGGGACAAGGTCGGCATTTCTCCGAACGACGTCAAAACGGAAGACGACCTGCTCAACATTCCGCTGCTTGAAAAATCGGACGTTCAAAAGAATTTGGAGCGGCTCGTCGATCCGAATTATCCGAAGCCGTTGATGTCGCTCGATCAGACCGGCGGATCGACCGGTTCGCCCGTCAAATACTACGTGAGCAAAGACCGCCGCTGCTCCCGGGCGGCGGCGACGATCCGGCACGACCGTTGGACGGGACACGACATCGGTTACCCTTTGGGTTGCATTTGGGGCGCGGCCCGGGATATTTCCCCGCCGTCGTTCAAACAAAAATTTCGTCGGCTGATTTTCCGCGATATGCCGCTTTTCAATACGGCTGGTTTTTCCGAAACGACGATTCTCGAATACAACGAAACGCTCAAACGGTATCGCCCGCCGGTCGTTCTCGGTTACGCCAATTCGCTCGCCCTGTTCGCCTCCGTCCTGAAAAAGAAAGGCGTGAGCGTTTACCGACCGCGAGGAATCATCTCCTCCGCCGAAGTGCTCCGACCGGAAGATAAGGTCCTGATCGAAGAGGTGTTCGGCTGCCCGGTTTACAACCGGCTCGGTTGCCGGGAGGTTTCGCTGATCGCGTCCGAATGCGAGAAACGGGACGGTCTGCATATCATGGGGGAAGGGCTGTACATCGAAATCTTGAAAAACGGCAAACACGCCGCTCCCGGAGAACTGGGGGAAATCGTGATCACCGATATGCTGAACGAGCCGATGCCGCTCATCCGATACCGGATCAAGGATACGGCGAAATGGGTGCCGGGCGTCTGTTCGTGCGGCCGCGGCTTGCCCCGGATCACCGACATTGCCGGTCGGGTGACCGATTTTCTCGTTGCGGCCGACGGCCAACTCTGTTCCGGGGCGGTGCTGACGGCGACGATCATCGCCTACCGTCCGAGTTTGGGGCAGATTCAAATTTTGCAGACGGAGAAAGGGCGGATCACCTACAAGGTCGCTTGCGGGGCCGGAAAAACAATCGCCCCGGAAGATCGGGACTACCTCCGCGAAAAAACCTCGCTTTATCTCGGCAGGGAAACGGAAATCGATTACGAGTTCGTCGATCACATCCCGAACGAACCGTCGGGCAAATACCTTTTCTCGAAATCGACGATCGCGGGGAATTACATTTAAGGCAAGACCACACGAGCCTACGAGCCGGGACCTGCGGTCCCGACTGTATGCCTTGCGAGAAAAGACAGCAACTCAAGAGTGAGATAGTCGGGGGCACAGCCCCCGGCTCGTCGTCGTTGTCGTTGTTTTCCGAAAAAGTTTCCTAAAAAACTTGACAAGGGCTGATCCCCGAGCTAAAAGAATCTTGACCGGATGTTTTTCGACCGTCCCCCCTTCCCCTATTTTCAAGGAACTTTGCCCATGAGTCTGCCGCTGCTTTTTGCCGTCGAGTTTAGCATGTTTTGGGCGACGCTCGCCCTGATTCTCGCCGTTTTCGCGATCTTGGGGGTGCTCGTCCTCGCCCTGCTCGTCAAACAGTACAAGCGTTGTCCGAGCAACAGAATCCTCGTGATATACGGTCGCGGAAGTCAGGGAACAAGCTCTGAATGTATACACGGCGGGGCGCGATTCGTCAAACCGCTGCTGCAGGATTACGCATACCTCGGGTTGGAGCCGATGCAGATCGAGATCCCGCTCCGGGGCGCCTTGTCAATGGAAAACATTCGGGTCAACGTCCCGAGCGTTTTTACCGTCGCGATCGGGACCGCCCCGGAACTGATGCAAAACGCCGCGATTCGCTTGCTCGGGCTCTCCAAAACGGAAGTCTCGAAGCAGGCGGAAGATATCATTTTTGGGCAGCTTCGGCAGGTGATCGCTTCGATGCATATCGAGGAGATCAACCGGGATCGCGACGCATTTTTGAGCAGCATTACGACCTCGCTCGATCCGGAATTGCGGAAAATCGGCTTGATCCTGATCAACGTCAACATCACCGATATCACGGACGAATCGGGCTACATCGAAGCGATCGGCCGGAAGGCGGCGTCCGAGGCGATTCAAAAAGCCCGCGGCGACGTCGCCGACAACGAGCGAATGGGCGAAACCCGCGTCGCCGAAGCGGAACAGGCGAAGGCGATTCAAGTCGCCAACGCCGTCAAGATTCAAATGATCGGAACGCGTGAGGCCGAGCGGGACCAGGCGGTCCGGCTCGCCGAATTGCAACGGGAGCAGGCGGTCAAGCTCGCCGATTTGGAGAAAGAGCAGACGGTCGGGGAGCAATCGGCCTCGTTCCAGCGGGAATCGCAGGTCAAACAGGCCGAACGAGATATGCGGATCAACCTGGCCGATGCGAATGCGACGGCGATCGAAGGGGAAAACAAGGCGAAGGCGGTGATCGCCGGTTCCCAAGCGGAATTGCAGGTCAAACAGGCGGAAGCCTTTCAAATCGGGGAAACGAAAAAACGGCAGGCCGATGCCGCGGTTCAGGCGGCCGAACACGAAGCCCAGACGAAGGCCGCCCAGATGCGGGCCTTGCGAATCGAGGCCGAACGGCTCGCCGAGTTGGAGGCCCCGGCCAAGGCCGAAAAGGCGAAGCTGATCGTCGACGCCGAAGCATTCGCCGAGCAACGCCGGATCGAGGCCGAAGGGGAGGCGAAAGCGATTTTCGCCAAGCTCGAAGCCGAAGCCCGCGGGCAGTACGAGATTCTGGCTAAAAAGGGGGAAGGACTCGGGGAGATCATCCGAGCGTGCGGCGGCTCGCAAGAGGCGTTCCAAATGATGATGCTCGAACACTTCGACAATTTGATCGAGGCCTCGGCCCGGGCGATCTCGAACATCAAGTTCGACAAGATCGTGGTTTGGGACGGCTCCGGCGGCGGCAAGGACGGCGGACAATCGGCGACGTCGCATTGGTTACAAAATATGGCGAGAACGCTCCCGCCGATGATGCAGGTGATGAAAGAGGTCGGCGGCATCGAATTCCCGGAAACCTTCGCGAGCATCGCCGGGGTTGATCCGAAAGAACCGGCCCCGGCTCCGAAAGAAGAGGAGAAGAAGGAAGTCGAGCAGGAACGGGAATAAGCACCGCAAGAAAGCATAGCGCAAACAGAGCCGCGTGCTGTGCACGCGGAGTGGGCGGTCAACATCATAACTGCATACCAACAAGGGCAATGAAATGACCAACGTCACCCCCGCGCAGGCGGGGTCCAGAGGGAAACCGTAG
>JAVBQI010000089.1:0-4314 GCA_031549145.1 Thermoguttaceae bacterium
ACCTGAACATGGTCATTGGCGGCTCGGTCGGCTTCGGCGGCATGTACTCTCTTGAAGTCAAAGAAGGCCAAATCCCGGACCGCTTTTGGCAGCCCACGTTGAAAAAACTGGAACGCGACAAGCCGCAAGCCGACGTATCCGGCATCTTGGAGCAGGCGGAGGCTGCCCATGTAATCGGTGAGAAGGAACAGACCGTTCTGGACTTCCTGAAGGACAATTCAGGCGGCGTTTCCAAGACCGAGATCAAGGGGTTGCCCGGTATCGGCAGAAGAAATATCGACGCCGTGTTGGAGACGCTTCTCGACGCCAAACGGCTCCGGGTGAATAAGGAAAAACGCGCCAAGAAGTCGCCGCTGACCGACTACTATTATCCTGCCGCCCAAGAGGGGGAAGATCAGTAATATTTGAATATCGCACAAAATGTACCTGTGACGCCGGTGGGTTGTTTGGGTGTGGTGAGAAGAAGGCCATCAAGGCTCTTCTCCCATGACCCAAATTACCCGCCACAGGTGAGTCCGGGTCGGCGGGTCAGAATTCTATTTTCCTTAAGGGGACGAGTTTTTGACCCGGACTTGCTAAATTATTGTTTTTCAACAGCTTAACGCCGGGTCGGCATGTATGCCGCGACCCGGACACGGACCCGGTCTTGAACCGTCGAAAAACGATCCTGGACCCGCCAGAACTGGGCGGCAAAAAGTGGGGCCGGAGCCGGGAGCGCAACCGAATCAACCTCGCCGTTTGGCGAGGCAGGGGCACTTGCAGCAAATGAACTGTTCCATTTGGAACCCGACCTTCGGACCAGTCCGAGACCAGCCCCTTTTTCCTCCGAAAACTCCCCTAAACTATCGTGCTTTTTAACCGTACACATTCAAACGCCGTCGGGATGGGCCATTGGACCGAGCCGGGGCGAAGACCCTTTTTCGAGCAGAAAAGCGGAGTTCCAACCTGCCGTTGGAGACTTGCCTCCGTCGCCGCCGTACAGCCCGTCTGTCGCGAGGTCGAGGGGCTTTCGGGGCGTTGGCCGACAAGGAGCCGGACGCCCGCTGGCGGCGACCGGCGAAACGTGAGCCGATATTCAATGTCGGCGATCCCGAAAGCATTTTTGGGTCCTCCGGCGGAGATCGTTTTCACCTCGGCCAAAGGGAACGCCGCGCGTCCCTAAGCACAGTTTGTTTTTAACCGCACACCGCATTTTCCATTGGTACGATTGGACTTACGAACACGCCGTGCGGTTGAGCCGATATGGGACCGCACGGTCGATTCGCCAGACCTTTTTTCCCGGTTACGATCATTGTTCGCCTTGAACCCCTTCTGCGGTCCGATGGGTCGAAAAACGTCATGTTGGATCGACTGTAGCGAATGCGCGAAATACAACGAATAGACGGGCCGTTTTAGAGCCGTTTTCCATGTTTTTCGAGCCGTTGTTTTCGTCGAACGGCAGTTTTCGTATCCTTTTGCCACGTCGCCTTTTTCGTCAAATCGGCTTTATCGCAATGTCAGGGTGAGCGGTTTGCGTCGAATATAGGGAGGCGTTTTCGAGAAAGGCGACTCGTTCGATAGTGTATCGCAAAAATTGACTCTCGGTCCCCCGGACGGCGTTCGAAAGAAAAAAACGACCTCAACATCGCCGCTCCGTATCGCCGAATGTTCTCGAAACCCGGCGTTCCGAAAATTTGAGCCGATTTGCGACAAGTCGCGTTACGATTATACTTTAGCCCAAAGCGGCTCAAACACCCCTGGCGAGTTTCCGTCTGGCTTTTCCGGGCCAAATTTCGACGCAACTCCCGACGTGCCATGAGGTACGGTCAAAAAAACGGCCAATTTGCGACGCTTCTGAAAGAAAGTGTGTCTACCAGCGCGACCCGTTCCCCCGCCATCAGGAGAAACGATCCCGCCGGGAGAACCTATTTTTTGTACGGTATCGCGACATTCGCCGCCGGTGGCCCGTTTCCCGATCTACGCCCAATGTTCCAACCTTGGCCCGATCGGCCAACACGGGCGAAGCGTCGCGGCCTGTGGCGGTCTTGCCAAGAGGCCCGTTTTTGTGTTGTTATACTCAACCCCGTCACAAGTTGATCGTTTTTTGCGACGGAGAATTCGAGTGGCACAAATTTTGTAAGTCGTTCAACAACTTGATGATGGAGCCGACCAACGGGAGGCGGGCCACTTCACGCGAAGCGTACCGCCCTTACCGGGCTCCGGTATATACAATGATTTTTCGCGAGACGGGTCAAGCCTGGCTATTTGGTCCACCTCGGCTCGGCTTCGAAAAAATGCCATTACATCTCAACGAAAATTGAAACCGTTTAAATACGAGCCGGAGGGGGGTGAATTTGTTTCACCACCTTTGGCAAATTTGCCGAACGTGACCGCGACTGAATCAAGCGGCAAATTTGCATCTTGAAGACACCGTCGAGCAATGGGCGTTTTCTTCCGAAAACCGCCCTGAATATCGTGGTTTATTTATCGTACACCGCCGTTCGTGGCTCGGTCGGCCAATTATGCCGTTTCGGTCCCGGAGGCCGCTTTTGAGCGAAAAACGCCTCGTTGGAATATTCCAATACGAACGGTAAGCCACCCGATTATTCGTCGCCGGGATCAAGCATTGATAACTCTGCAAATTTGCAGACTTCCCGAGATCGTGCAAACATCAGCATAGCATCCGAAACGACACCGATCAAGACGGAGCAGAATTTACCGCACCGCATACTTGCCGCGTTCGGCTTTCACGAAGCGCGACTTCGATCCGTTCGCCTGCATGTCGCGATTCAATGCTGCGTTCAAAGTCGCCCATGGTGTCGCGCCGCTGGCGATCCAGAGTCGCTGCTGAATGACGAGTGCAATAATCTCCCGAGTCGAGAGCGTCTGTTTCGCCGACTTCAAAACGTAAGCGGCGGCGTCCAGCAAGGACATGGATTCGGGAGGCGGTTCGGCGATCTTGATTCGCTTCGGAGAAGGCGGTGTGGTCAGAATTTCGCCGTCTTTGTTTTCAAACACGAACGGCGGCAACTCCGTGATCGGCTCGACCAGCGATCTTCGATTCGGTTCGAGTCCACGCACCACGGCAGCGATCTCCTCTTCGTTGCAGCGTCGTAACAGTTGAGCGGCGCTTTTGATCTTCGCTTGCTTGCCGTGCGAAAGGACTCGTGCGATCCAACCGCCGCCCGGGGCGGGACGTTCGATCCGAACTTGCGTCGACCGTTCGGATAGCTTGGCGAAATAACATTGGCCGAGCCGGACTTCGGAAGCGTTCATGGAAAAATTCTCCGTTGCGTTTTTGAAAGATCAGCGACGATCTTACCAAAACCAACGGAGAAAGGAAGCGGCGTTTATTCGATTTTCGGCTTTTTGTCCGGATTTCCCATTGTCTTGATCTGATTGATCTGCCGTCGTGCGTATTGCAGCAAATGGCAAACGACGTCGGCGGCTTCATAAGCGGCAAGCGACTTGAGGTCCTCGCGAAACATGGAGTTTCGCTGTTCGGTAATCTCCCTTGGAAACAGCGTCCTGAATTTCTGGATTTCTTCGCAGGCTTGCCGGATGCGGTGGTGGGCGCGATTGAGATGCGTGAGCGGTTCTTTTTGCGGTTGCGGCATGATTTCCCTTTCGTCGGGTTGATTGTTGCTTGAAAAGAACGAATCGTTTTCACCACAGAAATCGGCGACAAGCTTTCGTCCGCCCAAGCAAAAATGCAGAAAACGCCTGAATTTCAAGACTCTTGCGACAATTTCAAATATTTCGCACATTCCTTCGAACTGTTCGAAAACTCCGCTTGCCTTCATGAAAAGTCGAGGTAACATGCGATCATTCGAACGCTGAAACACCTTGTTTTTCAGCGTCAAACGCATCAAACCATTTTTCGGAAAGGACAAAACCATGAACGCGAGCAAGATCGAAGAAGGCAAGATTTACGAAGTGAAGGTCGGCAAAAACGTGACGGCCATGTGTGTCACGAAAATCGAACGCCGCATCAACGGCCAGATCGTTTTCGACTGCATGAATGTCAAGACCAACAAGCGGGCCACGGTGTCCGACGCGAAGCGGTTCGTTCGGGAGATCAAAGCGAAGGACGAAAAACCGACTGCTGAAAAAACCGCCAAACCGAAGCCGGAGAAACCGACTGTCGAATCCAAGCCCACCAGCGAAAAACGCTCTGGCCTCAATGCGGCGTACAAAATTCCTAATCTTTTCGTATTTTGAGGGGCGATTTTTTGGTTCCGCCGAGTGAAGCGGCGACGAAGAGGTTCGTCAACCAACAGTCGCTGTAACGCTTGCCGTTCAATCGCTCCGCCGCACAACTCGCCCCCTCGTTTT